>JBKJTE010000070.1:0-21732 GCA_046590495.1 Gemmatimonas sp.
ACCTGAGGGCAGCGGGCCATCGAGCGCGACATCGATTGTCACTGTGCCGCCAAGCGCTGACGGATCTTTGCGGGCGACGTGACCGGGAATGAGTCCGTTGCGTGTGTCGATCGACGCCTTCTGTCCGATTTGAACGTCCTTCGCCTGCGACTCTGGAATGCGAAGCACGGCTTTCAGTCGGCCGGGCTGCACGACCTTCGCGAGCGCCGTTCCTTCTGGCACCCACTGGCCGAGTTGCAGGGTGAGATCCTGAAGCACCCCGGATTCCGGTGCCCGTACCTGCAAAGAGCGCAAACGGTTCTGCTGATTCGCGGCGATCGCCTGCAGTTGCACCACGCGCTTGCCTTGCACCGCAATCTGCGAATCGATCGCCTGTGACATCAGCGTGAGTCGGTCGCGCTCGACACGCAAACGCGTCGTGTACTCTTCGGCCTGGGCCTTGGCATTACTCGCCTCGTGCGGCGCCATCAGCTTGAGGCGAATGAGTGAATCGGCCGCTGTCGCCTGCTGCGTTGCGTTGACAAACTGCGTTCGCGTGGATGCTACCAGACCTTCCTGCGTCAGAATCTGGCTGCGCAAATTCGTCTTCAGATTCAGCAGGTCGATCTGTGCCTGCTGCACCTGTTGCTCCGCCTGCATGGTCTGGATCTGCAGATCCGGATTTGACAGCTCCAGCAACAAATCGTTCGCCTTGACCTGTTGCCCCGCCTCCGACGCGAGTCGTTCCACGCGTGCGGACGCCTGCGCGGTAATCCAACGAATCTGCTCGGGCACCAATGTGCCAGGGCCGCGCACATCGCGCACGACATCACCACGGGTGACCGAATCGATCAGTGCTGTGGTGCGTTCGAGTGTTGGAGCGGCGGGACCGAGGCGCGCAACGACAACCGCCACGACAACGGTGGCCACGACTCCGCCTGCGATCAGGAGGTTGCGACCAGTCTTTTTGCGCGGTTCGCGAGCGACGTCCATGCAGGGGCGATAATAGTGATAAGAAAGCGATCAGTGAACTCAATAACGTCTGCGTTCAGTCGTAGCGAAGTGCCTGCATCGGGTCGACAAGCGCGGCGCGGCGCGCTGGAATGAAGCCCGCGCCCAGTGCGATGACAGAAAGCAGCGCCACCGCGACTACGAATACTACCGGATCGTATCCCTTCAGCTGATAGAGAATCGATTCTGCGGCATGCCCAACGCCGAGCGCTGCTGCAACGCCGACGGCCCCACCGATCAACAGCATGAACGAGACTTGGCGCAACACCAGTTGCCGCACACGGCCCGCGTCGGCGCCCAATGCCATCCGGACGCCGATCTCCCGTGTGCGCTGCGCCACCGAGTACGATAAGACGCCGTACAGACCGACACCGGCGAGCAGCGTTGCCAGCAGCGCGAACGCCGCCGACAGAATGCTGATGATACGGTCGAGGAACACGTTCTCGCGAATCTGCTGCGGCATCGTCTTCACATCTTCCAGCGGTAACGTCGCATCCAGCTGCTTCATGACGGCCGGAACCAGCTTCACGATCTGCTCAGGTGGCAGCGACGAGCGCACGTAGAAGTTCATCGAACTCGAGCGCGGGTCCTGACGCCAGGGTGTAAAGAACAACGGCGGAATCACGTCCTTCACTTCGCTGTACTTCGCGTCCTTGACCAAGCCGACAATCTGGATCGTCAGCGAGTCGTTGCCGTCTTCGCCCATGAACTTGCCGACGACCTCTTTGCCCATATTGAACTTCTTCGCAAACGCTTCGTTCACGATCGCAACCCGCGTCGCGCCCTGCTGATCGGAAAGCGTGAACTCACGCCCGGCAAGCATTGTGACACCCAGTGTCTTGAAATAGCCGGCGCCGATCTTGTTCAGTCGTGAGTTGCTGTCAATGTCTGGTCCGGACTGAAAGCCCTGCACGCGCACGTCAGTCCCCCAGTTGTCGCCGGAAAGAATGGCCACGAGCGAGGACGTCACACCCGTGACACCGGGAATCGCGGCCAACGCTTCTTCCGCGCGATTGAGCAGCACCAGCGTTCGCGTGCTGTCGTAGCCGTTCCGCCCGGGCGACACCGAAAACGTCGAGACGTTCTCCAGACGCAATCCGAGATCGACACGACTGACGTTGTTGAGACTCTTGAGAAAGAGCCCGGCCGCGATCAGCAGTGCCATGGAAAGCGCGATCTGCACGGTCACGAGCGATGTCCGAAAGCGCGACGCCGCGCGTCCACCAGTCATCTGTCCCGCGCCGGCGCGAATCACAGTAATGAGATCGGCTCGGGTGCTGTGCAGCGCAGGAAACATTCCGAACAGGATGCCCGTGATCACCGCCAGCAGCGCCGAGAACATCACCACGGATGGCTGCAACTCAAAGTGCAATGTCGCTGCCGCCTCACTCGGCATCAGTGCGGCAATCGAAGCCAGCGTCCATTGGGCGACCAACAGACTTGCGACACCGCCAGCGAGCGAGAGGAGCACGGACTCGGTGAGCAGCTGCGTCATGAGTTGCGCACGAGTCGCACCAAGTGCGAGTCGAACCCCCATCTCCATCGCGCGATTGGCACCGCGCGCCAACAGCAGGTTGGCAATGTTCGCACACGCGATCAGCAGTACGACGCCTGTGACAGCGAAGAGCATCAGCAACGGCGTCTTCGCTTCGGCGGGCACTGAGCTCTGCCCCTGTTTACCCGGTTCCACGCTGATCGACTTCGCCTTGAAGCGCGTCATAGTCTGATCGCTCAGACCCTTCTGCAACGCTGCTTCAACGTCGGTGATGATCGGGTGATACACACCGTTCAACGCCACGCGCGCCTGTTCGATCGAGACGCCAGGCTTCAAACGACCAAACAGATACACCCAGTAACTGGTGCGCTCTTCGTAGTCTTTGAACCCGCGGGAGATCACGCTGCGCATCGTGATCGGCACGTAGATGATGGGACGTGCGCCGAGTGTCGTGCCGTCGAAGCCGCGCGGCGTAACGCCGACGATGTTGAAGGTGTTGCCGTTGATCAGGATGGATTGGCCGATAACCTTCGGATCGCCGCCCAACTTCTCCTGCCAGAAGTCATACGAAACCACGGTCACGAAATGCGCGCCAAGCACCTTGTCGTCTTCGGCCGTGAACAGGCGCCCTGCCGCCGGGCTCACTTGCAACGTGTTGAAGTACGATCCGGACACGAGCAACCCTTGCCCCGTCATCGGTTCGTTTCGGACGGACAGGTTCGCGCCAAAATTCTTATGTGCAGCGATCCCCGTGAACACCGTCTGTGCCCGTTCGAGATCGCGGAACATGGGATAGCTGAAGACCTGCTCGCAGTCGCCCGCTTGTGAGCACTGCGTCGATCCACGCTTGGGCCCCGGTGCTCCCAGATTCACAAGCCGCGTTGCCTCTGGTACTGGGAGCGGACGCAGCAGCATTTGATCAAAGAGTGAATAGATCGCTGCGTTCGCACCGATGCCGAGTGCGAGCGAGACGACCGCGACCGCAGTGACGAGCGGGGTTTTGAGGAGCATGCGGACGGCGAGCTTCACATGACGCATAGGATCTGAGCGCAGGGGTTGTGGGCGCGGCGAGCAGTGCAGACGTATTTCGCCGAGGAATAGGACAACCTCAGGCGCGGAAGGGTTTGGATAGATCTTCCTCCGACTACTGTCGCGTTTGCCCCTAAGTTTCAGCCATGGTTCAGATGCGTCCCGGCGGTGGATCGGGAGCCCAGTTCACATACGCGGGGGAGTCGGATCGTGACGTCGCAGCGCAGCAACGAGAGGCAGGACCGACCGGTGCGCTGGGGGATACTCGGCGCTGCAAATATCGCGCGGACGCGCATGATCCCCGCGTTGCGGCGGAGCGCCCGTTCGCAGGTACTTGCCATTGCATCGCGCGATCACGTGGCCGCGCAAAGCGTGGCAGACGACATGAATATCCCTCGTGCGTACGGCTCATACGATGAACTTCTGGCCGATGCGGACATCGATGCGATCTACAACCCGCTGCCGAATCATCTGCATGTGCCGTGGACGATACGTGCGGCGCTTGCGGGGAAGCATGTGCTTTGCGAGAAACCGATTGCGATGACGGCGGACGAAGCACGCGAGTTGCTGCGCGTGCGTGATCGTACCGGCGTGCAGATCTGCGAAGCATTCATGGTGCGTTCGCATCCGCGTTGGCGCGCCGCGAAAGCGTTGGTGACAGCGGGGCGCATCGGCGAACTGCGCATGGTGAGTGGCCACTTCAGCTACAGCCGGAAGGGCGCGGCAAATATCCGCAGCAAAGTAGAGTGGGGCGGTGGCGCATTGCTCGATATCGGTTGCTATCCGATCGCACTGTCGCGCTGGTTGTTTGATGCTGAGCCGACCGAGGTGATGGCAACGATCGATCGTGATCCGGAGTTCGGTGTCGATCGGCACGTCGCCGGCATTCTCCGATTTGCCAGCGGTACGGCGTCTTTCACCTGCTCCGGTCAACTTGCGCTGGCGCAATCGATGCAACTCCTCGGCACCGCCGCGCGCATCGATGTGGACCTGCCGTTCAATCCGCCTGAGACGGTACCCACGAAACTGGTGATCGACGATGGACGTGATCTACAGGGCAGTGGCGCGGAGAGCATCATGTTCGATCCATGTAACCAGTTCGCGTTGCAGGCCGACACGTTTGTCGATGCGATCGAGGGCCGCGGCGCGGTGCCGGTGTCACTCGAAGATTCGGTCGCCAACATGACCGTGCTCGATGCGCTGTTCCGCTCTGCTGAGACGGGTCGTTGGGAGGCGCCGCAGATGGCGTGACGCTTGACAGGCAGGGGCGTGTTCTGCAATTCAGGAATCGACCAAACCTTTCACTGAGTGAGGCCCATGTCCCGCCCTCGCGTCTGGTTATCACGATTGTCGGCCCTGTTGGTGCTCGCTGGCGCGCTCGCGCCGGTTACCCGCGGTGTTGCTCAAGTGCCAACTGGTTGGCCGGCAGGGAAGGCGAAGCTGCGATTTGCGGTCACTGTTCCGTTGTCGGTGCGCGGCGAGGCTACGACGGGACGCGTGTATGTGATTCTCTCTCGTACCAATCAGACAGAGCCGCGACTGCAGATCGGCCGGGTCGGCACGCCATTCTTCGGGCATGATGTCGAGCGCATTCCGCCCGGCGGCGAGATGGTGGTGACTGGCGACGATCTCGGCCATCCGGTCTGGGATTTCGCGGATATGCCGGCCGGCGAGTACTGGGTTCAGGCGATGGTCAATGTGTACAGCGAATTCAGACGGGCTGATGGCAAGACCGTGTGGATGCACGACGACCAGTGGGAAGGGCAGCAGTGGAACCGATCACCGGGCAATATCTATTCGACACCAATAAAGGTGTCGATCGATCCGATGAAAGTCGCGACGATCAAGTTGGTGGCCGACAACAAGATTCCACCGATTGCACTGCCCGCGAATACGGCGTGGGTCGAGCGCTTCAGAATGCAGTCGCCGTTGCTCACGAAATTCTGGGGACGACCGATTTATGTCGGTGCGACCGTGCTGTTGCCAAAGGATTACCGGAGCGCGACGCTGAACTACCCGGTGCTGTATGAACAGGGGCACTTTGCCATCGGCAATCCGCTGCGCTTTGACGAAACGAATGAGATCGGCAAAGAGTGGGTGAGAGACGACTTCCCGCGCATGCTGGTCGTGACGTTTCAGCATCCGACTCCATACTTCGACGATTCCTACGTCGTGAATTCGGTCAACAACGGACCATACGGCGACGTGGTGATGCAGGAGTTGATCCCCGAAGTCGAGAAGCGCTATCGCACCATTCGCGAGCCATGGGCACGCTGGCTGCACGGCGGATCGACCGGTGGTTGGGAGGCGCTGGCGCTGCAGATTCAGCAGCCGGAATTCTTTGGCGGAACGTGGGCGTACTGCCCGGATCCGGTGACGTTCACGGATGTCGAAGGGATCAACATCTACAAAGATCAGAACGCATTCTACAAACAGATCACCGAATGGCAGCGCACACCGACGATCAACTCACGCGAGATCAACGGTGAGGTACGACAGACGTCGCAGCAACGCAATTGGATGGAGTTGGTCAACGGTACGCGCGGTCGTTCGGGGCACCAGCTCGATATCTGGTCGGCCACCTTCGGTCCACTGGGCGACGACGGCTACTTCAAGCCCGTCTTTGACAAGAAAACCGGACGCATCGATGCGAGCGTCGCCAACTATTGGCGCGAGCACTACGACCTGCTCTACTACCTCCAGCAACACTGGAGCACGGTCGGTCCCAAGCTGGTGGACAAGCTGCATATCTATGTTGGCGACGCCGACACGTACTTCCTCGATCGCGCGACGCGTGAACTCGAAGCGTGGATGAAGACCACCCAGGCACCGCACTACGAGGGCTATTTCCTGTACGGTGATCAGAAGCCGCACTGCTGGTCTGGTCCAGTTTCCACGCCTCAGCGCTTGAAGGAGATGGCGATGCATGGTATGCGACACATGCCCGCCGGTACCACCACTCCCTGGTGGCGCTACTGACGTCGAACACTTCCGTCACGCTCACCCTTTCCCTCAAGAGGACGCATGCGTAAGACCTGGTTCGCACGGTGCGCCGCGCTCTGGTTCGCGGCCACATTCACGGCATGGGGCGCAGTCGCGGCGCAAGGCCCACTACGGTTGGTAACGGGGAGTGTCGTGGAGGAAGGAACGAACGCACCGATTCCCTCGGCACAGTTGCAAGTGCGTGGCTCGACCGCCGGTGCGCTCACGCAGGAAGACGGAACGTTCACGCTGCGGGTGGCGAGTGGTGACGTCGTCCTCAACGTAAAACGGATTGGATATCGCCCTGTCGATCTCACGGTGACTGCGGCGCAGAGCAGCGTGCGGATCGTCATGCGCAAAGATGCGCTCAAGCTCGATCAGGTGGTCGTCACGGGGCAGGCCACGGGCATTTCCCGACGGAATCTCGCGACCTCCGTCGCCAGCGTGAGTTCGGAACAGCTCGTGAAAGTGTCGTCGCCATCGATCGATCAGGCGCTGCAGGGGAAAATTGCGGGCGCGCAGATTTCGACCAGTACCGGTGCACCGGGCGGCGGCAATCGCATTCGCATTCGAGGGATCTCGTCGATCCTGGGTAGCGCACAGCCGCTCTATGTGATCGACGGCGTCATCGTCAGCGATGTGTCGATCGGCAACGGTACGAACAAGCTCACACGCGCGGCCGGGACCTCGATCTCGGCGGTGACACAGGAATCACCCGTCAATCGAATCTCTGACATCGATCCAAACGATGTCGAGTCGGTCGAGGTACTCAAGGGTTCGGCCGCAGCTGCGATCTATGGCTCGAAGGCCTCCGGCGGTGTGATCCTGATTACCACAAAGCGTGGTCAGGCCGGTCGGCCGAAGTTCAATTTCAAAAGCGGCGGCGGAACGAATCGTCTCGCATATCGCAACGGTTCGAGGAAATTTCGGTCGCTTGCCGACGCGACAACCGCATTCGGTCCGCTCGCCGCAACGTACTACGACGCCAACCGTTTCCTTGACTACGAAAGCCTCGCCTACGAGAACAACGCGACAAACAGTGAAAACACCCTGTCGGTGAGTGGTGGTTCGGTCGATACACGCTACTTCATTTCGGCGACCGCGCGCAACGAGCAGGGGATTGTCAAGAATTCGTACGCCAAGAAGACTGGCGCGCGCATCAACGTCGATCAGCGGCTCACCGACAACATGGAGCTCCAGGTCGGTGTCGAAGTACTGCGTACGCTCAGCGATCGCGGCCTCTTTGGCAATGACAACGCGGGCAACTCCATCGCCTACACGCTGACGAAGGTGCCGAGTTTTCTGGATCTGCGCCGAAACCCGGATGGCACCTGGCCGGTGAATCCGTTCTACAACTCCAATCCGCTGCAGACGATCGATCTGGTCAAGAACCAGGAAGGTGTGTGGCGCACGATCACGACGGCCAAGCTGACATGGAATCTGTATTCGAGCAACAAGCAGGACGTGAAGTTCGTCGGCTATGGTGGCGCCGACGTACTGGCGCAGCACAACGAAGTCTACGCGCCCCCTGAACTGCAGTTCGAGCCGCTCGATGGGTTGCCGGGAACGACAGCCGTCTCCGACGGCAACAACACGCAGGGCAATGTCAATCTGAATCTCGTGCACGTCTGGCGGCCGAAAGAACGGCTCACGGCAACGACCCAATTCGGCACGCAGTACGAGCGCCGCAAGCTCAACGTCAGCCGTAGCTCCGGCCAAGGGTTGCTTGGCGGTCTCGAAGTGGTCACGTCGGGCACGGTGCGGGATATCGACGAGAATCGATTGCTCACGGTCGACTTTGGCATGTTCGGTCAGACAGAACTGCTATGGGCCGACAAACTCCTGCTCACCGTCGGTGCGCGCGCTGACCGCAGCTCGAACAACGGCGATATCAAGAAATTCTACCTGTTTCCCAAGGGATCGGCGTCGTACCGTTTCCAACAGCTCCTGCCCGGAAAAGTCGATGAGCTGAAGCTGCGACTCGCATATGGGGAGACCGGTAATCAGCCGTTGTACGGGCAGAAGTTCACGTCGATCGATCTCTCCAACATCGGCGGCATCGGCGCCTTCCGCGTCGGCACCGGACGAGGCGCATCCGATATTCGCCCGGAACGTCAGCGCGAGATCGAAGGCGGTTTCGACGCAACGCTGCTGGGCAATCGCGGCACGATCGACATCACCGGTTTCCAGCGCAACATCTCCGATCTTCTTATAACACGCACGTTAGCACCGGCGACGGGGTACGCGTCGGAGGTGTCAAATGGTGCGTCGATGCGCGTCTGGGGACTTGAAACGGCGATGTCGCTGTTTCCGGTGCAGCGCGCGAACTTTTCGTGGAATACCCGCGTCAACTGGGGAATGAACCGCAGCCGCATCACCAACCTCCCGGTCCCGGCGTTTCTGCTGGGCACGTTTCAGGTTGGCGCCGTCCGTATCGAGCAGGGAAAGTCCGCCACCCAGTTGATCGGCAACGATACGCTCCCTCAGTCACCGCGCGCGCTCTATCCGACCGGTGTGTTGATGGGTGATGGCAATCCGAGCTGGAACGGAGGATGGGGGAACGAAGTGCGCTGGCGTCACTTCTCCGTCTTCGCACTGCTCGATCGTCAACAGGGCGGCATGCTCGCCAACGGCACGTGGCGTCACTACGACCTTGGCCAGAACTCGCGCGATTTTGACGATCCCGGGCCGGTCGCCGGACAGACGCTCGGCAATTTCCGACGCAGTACCTACCTCGCCGTCACGCGCATTTACTATCAAGATGCGTCGTACACAAAGTTGCGCGAACTCACACTCAGCTACGACATCCCGCCGGCATTTGCACAAAAAATCTGGGGACGTGCGCAGAGTGCGAAAGTGCAATTCTCGGGACGCAATCTGTACTGGTGGACAAAATTCCGCGGTGGCGATCCAGAGGCAGCCAATTTTGGTGCGGGCAACGTCCCTGACGCCGTCCAACGCAATCGAGAGCTTGCCGCGTATCCGGCGAGCCGCAGCTACTGGCTCAACTTCAACGTGGAGTTCTGACCGATGCGACTACTCCACACAGCGCGCGTCTTCTCGCGTCGTCAGCTTTCGACGCTCGTATTTCTTGGTGCGTCGTCACTCTTTGCAGCCTGTCAGGAAATCACTGTCCCGAACTACAACTCACCCAATGTCGACGGATTGCTCAACAAGCCCGACGCCGGCACCGTCAACACCACTGTCGTTGGGCTGATGGTCGGCGCGCGCTCCACCGTTGGTGGGTACGCGCAAACACTCGGCATTTTCGGACGCGAGATCTACAATCTCGATCAGGCGGATCCTCGCAATTTTCTGTCACTGCTGGTCGAGCCGCTGACGCCAGGCGGCTTTGGCGTGGACGTGGGTTGGAGCGGTACGTACCGGCAGCTGCTGACCGGGCAGACGATCCTTGATGTCGTAGACAAGGCGCCCGACCTCACGACCGTGCAGAAGGAAGGGATCAAGGGATTCACGAAGACGTTCATTGCGTTGGCACTGATGGATCAGCTCCGGGTGCGCGACACGTTCGGCCTCGTCATCTCGGTCGACCCCACCGCACAGAAGCTCGGCGATTTCGTCACGCGTGACGAAGGGTATACGAAAGCCGCATCGCTGCTCGACGAGGCTAAGGCACATCTTGGCGCAGCCGGCCCAACGTTCTCGTTTACGCTCACGTCGGGGTTCATCGGCTTCAATACGCCGGTAACGTTCCTGCGCGTGAATCGTGCACTCAAAGCACGGCTCGAAGCGAACCGAGCACGCTGGGCCGATGCGCTGACTGCATTGGGCGAGTCGTTCATCAATACGGCCGCGCCATCCGCTGCGACGTTGGCCATTGGTGCCAATCACATCTACACAACGGCGTCAGGTGATGCGACGAACCCCATGTTCGATGCGTCGCCACGCGCACTGGTTGCGCACCCGTCGTTTCTGGCCGATGCGCAACGACGCGCCGACGGCAGCGCGGACTTGCGCACGAGTAAGGTCGCAACGAGCACCATCACGCTGACGAGTCAGGGTGTGAGCTCCAACACGCGGTTGAATCTTGCCGCGACCAACGTGTCGCCGATTTCGCTCATCAGAAACGAGGAGCTGATTCTGTTGCGCGCCGAGGCGAACATCGGACTCGGCAATCGTGCGGCCGCGATCACCGATCTGAATGTGGTGCGCACCGTGTCAGGTGGGTTACCTCCACTCGCGGCCGACTTTGCCGGCGATCTGGTCGATGCACTGCTGTATGAACGGCGTTACTCACTGTTCGGGGAGTATGGTCACCGTTGGGTGGATATGCGCCGCTATGGTCGACTCGGGCAGTTGCCGAAGTTTGCAACGACGCATCGCATCTATCCGATCGTGCCGATTCCGGCGGATGAGTGCAACCAGCGAAATCCTCAGCCCAAGGGGTGCACGCAGGTGAGCGGGATTTGAGGGTGTCTTGCGGCTCCGTGCTTCCGCGCGACAGGCAATTTGTCTGTCGCGCGGAAGTCGCTTTGTCTGAAGTGTTGTCGCGCCTTTTGTCGCGCTGTCCGCGGACTACACGCTGAGTGAACAAGTCAACCGCTGGGGCTTCTTACCAGGCCTCCGAGATCTTGTTGCCACCTGTCTCACAACAACCCATGGCCGCGCAGAACTCCCAGATGGTTTCGTCGAGCGCAACCCAGCGCCAGCGAGCCGTCGCGGCGGATAGCAGTGGCGTTGTAATGGGGTGCTGGCGACGGATCCCGCATCGGTAGCTCGGCTTGCCGCCCAGAGTCGACTCGTGCTTGACCCACATCTTCTCGAGTGCAACTCCCTTATACATGTCGTCGCAACCCTTGTTCAGGCCCGGCTCTGGCACTTTGCAATCTTCCCTTGTGCCAAAGCAGTGAAAGATCCTGTTCAGGCGGCGAAGCGGTAGTCCAGGCGGCGTGTAGTCGAAGTTGTATTTGTCCTTGTAGGACTTTACCGCGCCCGGTCGTGCGCGCGTGGTATCAAGGTATACATAGCCGGTCAGCAACCACGTCTTGTGATATTGCGGCCGCGCCTGTTTCTCTAAATCGGGGGTCGGAATGACCTCCGCTACGATGCCGCTGGGGATGGCTTCGCCGCCGGAATTGTCCATCGCGAGATTCTGCTGGTCATGCCACCCCTTAATTGCGATCACCCGCCTTTCTGCAGCAGTTGAGGATTCCGGGACCGGCATTGGCGACGATGGAGTGAATGGTTGCGCGCCATTCGCTCCAATCTCGCACCACGCCGCGCCGCACTTTATTCCGACGTAGTATTGCTTGTTGACCGTGTCATAGTCCCAGCGCGCAACGGCCGGATAGTCGGCGTCCGTACCGCCCACTCGTTGGGTCACAATCAGGCGCCTTCCGCTCGTGGTATTGGGGTTCACGGCGGCCGCGCACTCCTTCCCCAGCGGAACTGTCTCAGGAACCGGGACCATCTGTGCCGCCAACTTGTGCTGCATATCGTAATAGAGATACAGACAGCTGAAGTTCGGACCAATGCCAAGCTCCTTATATCCGGGCCCGTACGTATAGACTTGAGCTGCCGGTACAGCGGAGATCGTCGACTTGGCAATTGCCGATTTGAGGACGAGATATTGGCCAACGCGAATTGATGGGGACGCGACAACGGCCGATGCCAGACTCACCGTGTCGACTGTTGCGGGAATCGGTCCGGGAAGACCGTTGACCGTGACCATGATCGTCGCGGTCCAAGACGGATTCGGAATGGAAGTCGCCTTGATTGCGACGGTTCCTGGCGCGATTCCGGTCACCACACCGTGGCCTGCTACCACCGTTGCAACGGCGCTGTTCGAAGAGGTCCACTCAACAGCATCGCTCGCAAAAGAAGCGCCGATACTATCGAGTCTTGACGACGCAAAGATCGCATAGAGCGACTCGAATTTGGTACCAGATCTGTCGATGAATCGCTGGCAGTCGTGGAACTCCGCGACGTCCGTGATGGGTCCGGGAACTGGCAGCCCCGTTGACGGCACGACGTATTGCTGAACGCCAGAGGCGTTGACGTCCGATCTCGATGGTGTCCTGAGTACTGGGATCGACCGCCACACCTGTGGGCACTCTGGTCGATCAGCCACGATACCTGTGCCGGTGCTGTGCGACCCTTCCCAATAGTCGGGTGTCGGACAAGAAGGCGCTGCCGTGAGCACAACGATGAATGCCGGCAGTCGATGTAAAGAGCGATTCACTGACGCCATGACCGTCCCCGTGTGAAGGTTAACGCGCGATACTCTTCATTTCGACAACCGTTATCTGCAGAAACGGATCGGCCTGCGACCAAAGCGCAATGACGGCGTTTGCCCATCGCTTCGCTGTAGCACTATCTCCGCCGATCTTGCCGAGTCGCGCCCGCAAGACCATGCATCGAACGAGCGAGCCGGCTCTTGGTATTTGCGCCAAATCGCGTGAAGTCGAGTACCTGAGCGCATTGAGATACGGATCGATCCAGTCAATCGCGGCGCGATGGTCGCCCACCCCTTCAAGTGCCGCGACTTCTGAATACAGCCCGTCGAACATGACGTCCTGGGGGCGCACGCCGCGCCGTGACTGCGCGCGCGACAACAGCGTGTCTCTCACCGCATTCGCATTGTTCGCCGTTGCAGCGACCGTGAGCGCAGCTCCCGGCGATTGCATTGCCTCGGGCGCCTGCAAAGCTCGCATGGAAAAATCAGGATAGGCCAATGCTGCACTTCGCCAGATCCATTGATTGCGACCACTGTTGCGGGCCGAGGCGGAGAGCGCGTTGAGTCGGGAGTCCACCCGCTGCTCCAACTCGCGCAGTACCTCGACGGGCCCGCCAAGCGATGCATGGGCCAGCAGCGGTTGGACGCTCCCCGTGAGCTCGATCGACACATCACCGACGCCGCCATTCGTCGCATAGGCCGCAGCACGATCTGCCTGTCCAAGAATTACAGCCAAACTGCCGAGGAGACGGGACTCGGCTCGCTCGCTTGCCGGATGGGCTGAGAGTAGTGAATCCGCCGTGGAGACCGCAGCGAGAGCGCAGGGAGGTTCTCAGGGAGTGCATACTTGATACGCAGCAACACTTCGGAGGCCGCAATGCGCAAGACATCCGGAGAGTTGTTCGCGAGGCCGCGTGCAACTCGCAGCGTATCAAGTGCAGTAGTATCCGCTCGCATTTCCAACGCCATCGCTAGCGCTTCCGCTGCAATGGCGCTGGTCGGCGCGGCCGCTCGGAAGAATCGCGTCACCGCGTGCAATCGCCGTCGTTGGTTATCTACAGCATCCGCGATGGAACGTGGCGCAGCCCCACCAAGTGCCGTGTTACGCGGATACGGCACATAAGCAAGCGTATCGCGATCCAGTTCGGGGTACGCTCGAAACTGCCCGGTGTCCGGAGCCACCGCTTTCCCCTCGCGGGTGCGCGCACTGCTCGTACGGAACAGCTCCTGCAGTTCGTCGAGGTAGCGCAGTCCGGGACCCTGCAGCAGCGACGGCTGCAACTCGAATGCCTGTTCGTACGCGCGGACCGCACGATCGTAGCTCGAGCGAAATTTCCACCCCGATCGACTGCTGCCATCCCGCACGACTACATCGTCGTTACGCAGACACGTGCCCAGTGAATACTGAACGGCCGCGTTACGTCGCGCGAACGCCGACGTGTCCGACCAGATCCGGCATGCGACATCGAATCGTCGATCAGCCAGGGCCGCGAGCCCGGCCAGCAGCGTGGTATCCACCGGCCCGAGCGCGGCACGACGAGTGGCCGGATGCGTCAATTTGTCGACGAGTAGCGCAGACGGCATCTGATTGGGGCGCATCCACCAATGCAGCAGCGCACTCCAAATGAGTGCCGGGCGATATTCACCATCAGCGCCAGCCGCGGCGGTGAATTGCGAGTCTGCCAGCGCAAAACTCCCCGCATTCAACGCGCGCCCGCCACGCTGGTACGCGAGCCACGCGCTGGGCGAGAGCGTCCCGGCGCCCCAGAGCAGCACGCCGGCAAGCACTGAGAGCAACAGTGTACCCGACAGGCCGGCGATTGCCATACGCCGCAAACGCGAGCGTCTGGCCAGCGCGCTGAACGGTGCACGGTCGAGCTGTGCACCGTACGATCCGGATGCCATCTCGGCGGCCGCCGCTTTCAATTCCCTAACGAGCTCTTCCGCCGTTTCGAATCGATCGACTGGGACCTTCGCCAGCGCACGGGTCACTGCGCGTTCGAAGGCCGGCGACACGGTCGGACGCACCACGCGCAGCGAGCGCGGCGCCTCCTGAATGTGCCGCGCAAGGATGGCTTGCACCGTGGGGCCCGTGAACGGCGGCTCGCCCGCCACCATCTCGTACACGACGCACGCGAGTCCATAGAGATCGCTTCGGCCATCGACATGCCGATCGCCGGCCGACTGCTCAGGACTCATGTACTCGGGCGTCCCGACGAGATACCCCGAGTCTGTGAGTGATTCTCCCGAGGCGAGAAACATCGCTCGCGCAATGCCGAAGTCCGCGACCATGACGCCGCGTTCAGTCACGAGAATGTTGGCAGGCTTGATGTCACGATGAACGACACCACGGCTGTGCGCATAGTCGAGCGCCGACGCGATCTGCCCAGCAATGCTGACGACGTCGCTGATGGCGAGTTGGCCCTGCTGCTGCAGCTTGTCGCGCAGCGTTTGCCCTTCAACGTACCGCATCGTGTAGTACGCGCGACCGTTCGCCGAGCCTGAATCGAAGACCTGTACGATGTGCTCATGCTGCAACTGTTGCGCGATGGTCACCTCGCGCAGAAATCGCGCGGCGCTGACAGCGGCTGTGAGCTGATCATGCAGGATCTTGAGCGCCACGGGTTCGCCCCGTACATGGTCGTGCGCGAGATACACCACCGCCGTCGCACCGCGTCCGAGCGCGCGCTCGATGGTGTAGCGATCGGCCAATGCTATGCGCACGTCGTCTGCCAACGCATACGCGTCGGCATTGAAGGTGGTGCGCCGAAGAGGCCCATCAGCAACCTGGTCGCGGCCAGTCATTGTGTTGGATGGTCAGGAGGACCGTGCGAACGCATGAACTGAAAGCCGCCACGAAATAGCCGGCCCCGACGATTGGTCTCGGGCCACGTGTTGGTCAACATCCTGAATCAACACCCAACTACACCACTCCCGCTACGAATCGCCCAGCGCGACTTCTCCAGCTTGCGGCCGACCGCGAGACGCGCAACCCCGATCGACTCTAGCGCGCAGGCTCGATCGGCCACTCCAGGCTTACCATGCCGTCCAGCGCGTCGCGACGATCTCCCGGAGCCCGCTGGAGGCAGTGCAACACCGCGGCGTCGACCGACGGTGGCACCGTGTCGCGGATACTCCGTAGCGGCGTCGCGGCTTCGCTCATCTTGCGTCGCACAAGAGAGAGTCCCGTTACGCGGCCAAATGGCGGCTCGCCCGCAAGCATCTCGTAAATGATCGATCCGAGAGCGTACACGTCGGACGCAACGTCCGCCACGGCGCCATCGAAAAGCTGTTCCGGGCTCTGGTACACTGGAGAACCCATCGCCCGCACCGTTGACCCATTGGGCGACCCTGAATCCCAACCGAGTGCCGTAACGAGTCCGAAGCCGCTGACCATCGGTTCACCGGCAACAATCCCGATGCGCTTCGGTCGCAGATCGCCATGACAAACACCGCGCGCGTGGGCCATGGCCAGCGCGCGGGCCACGCCACGTGCCACGCGCGCGGTCTCCGTCAGTGAGCGCGTACGCCCACGACTGAGCACGTCGCGCAACGACTGCGGTGGGCGCGGCGCGCTGATCAACCAGGCCAATCCATCCGTCAGCCCCATCTCCAGCACTGGAACGATTGCCGGGTGCGACAGCGACGCAACGCGTTCGAACGTATCAGCAAAATGTTGTTGCGAAGCGCTCTCGAGCAGCGGAAAGTTGACGACATGCACCTCGGCCGGCGCGGTCGACGCAAGTCTCGTGATGTGGTACGACGTCATCACGCGACCTTCCTCGATCATTGCGCCCAACGAGTACGATGCGCCAATCGCACGACGTAACCGCTGCTCATATATGACACGCGCGTTCTCGCGCCCCGACTGAACCATCGTCGCAACGACAGATGGTACACGAAGCGGCGGCAGCGCGGGAACGGCGGCGCGCAGTCGACGCTCCCACTCAATGATCTCCGGGTCTGCCGCGGCATCGAGCGACTCCCGCAGGAGCGCCTGATGCACGCGTACGTGTGCGAGCGCCCGAGCGTGCTCGCCTGCTGCCACGAGTGCGGTCAAGTACAGCTTGGTGGTTCTTCCGCTCAGCGGATTCTCCTGCACCGCCCGCTGCCACCAACGGGCCGCCGCAGGATGGTCGTCGCACTCAGTGGCGCGCAGTGCGAGATGCTCGAGCGCCGTCGCGAACGATTCAGCAAGTCGGGCGCGAGCGACTTCAACACGCCGCTCGGCCTCCGCGACGGTCGAGAGACGGAGTCCCTCAACGAACGGCCCTTGGTACAACTGCACCGCACGCTCGAAGTGCCGGTTCGCGATGGCGGCGTCGAAATCGTACACGTCGATCGAGAGCACATCAGGGTTCAACGCGACTGTCGAGCCGCCGACGAACAGCTCCTTGCAGTCGAGTTCGCGCCTGGCGCGACTCAACATCTCGTCGAGCGAATGGCGAGCCGCCGCGTCACTGCTGTCGGGCCACACCAGCGTCGACAACAACTCTCGATCGATGCCGCGCGCGCCGTTGGCGGCGAGCAGCGCGAAGCATGCGCCACGCTGCCACCCGCGCTCGATCCACGGATGCGTGACCCCCTCGCGGGTGATCCGCACTCCACCCAGAGTCGTGAGCCTCAGCATTGCTCCAAGTACGCGATGCGGGGAACGGGCCGCCAGATGGTACGCCCGCGTCCGGGCCGTTGAGGAACCGTTGAGCGTTCGCTGAGGGCCCCACGCGAGCGTTCCCGTGCGACGACGATGCTCCTGCGAACCGCGCAGAACCGGAGTCGCTGGTGGGCCGGTCGCCCACCTTCCGTTCACGTGGAGAGAGAACATCATGCGCCCGACGATCCATACTCAGAGTGCTACCGCCCTCGCGCTCGTGCTGGCTTTGCTGGGGAGCACGGCGTGCACTGGCGACACTGGCATCACTGCGCCGACCGGAACCAGCGTAGTCCCCGAACAACCGCGGACTCCGACGCCGAGTCCCAGCCCTGGCGACTTCTACATACTTGTCGATACGACGGTGGTAGCCGACACGGGCGACAGTGGGCGATCCGTCTGCCCCGATACGCTGGCCGCCGTAGAGCTGCTCGCTGAACCGAACGCGTTGCCGTTCGGGCACGGTCGCGGGGTCCGCGGTACTTGCATCGTCTTCATCCGGCCAATGACCCCGAACAGCGAAACCCAACTCCGAAGGGGCGCTGCCAACCCGTGAACGGAATCGAACCTCGTCTCGCGGGCCTGCGCGCGCGCGGACCCGCGAGACATGCAGTCCCTCGCTACGGCACCGGCTTCGTCGGCAACTTCGACGCCCGGGTCGTCGGGTACGTGATCCCCAGCTGATCGAGATACGTCTTGTACTTCGTCGCGTCGTAGTAAAAGGGCTTCATGAGCGGACGAAATCTGGCCATGATCTCCGCGTTCAGAAACGTCGGCGGCTGATCGGTATCCGAGAGGAACGACTGATACTTGATCGTCTTCGTCTGCTCGTTGCGGAAGTAGTCCCACGCGTCGGCTACAACTTTCGGCGTGAGCAGAATGTCCAGCAACGAAAGCGCCTGAACCTTTGCGCCCACCACTGCGCCTTTGTGCGCCAATGGTGTAGCCATCGCAATGCCATCGGCCCAGTTGTGACCGGGTGTCCCGGGAATGTTTGACGGATACTGCAACGTCACACTCGGCACGTTCCACGACACGTCGCCGATATCGTCGGAACCCATACCAGTCGCCTGCGCGAGCGCTGCTTCGGGCGTGAGCAGCTTTTGCGGAACGACCTTCAACCCCGAATCAGGCTGCCCAAGTTCGGTCTGCACGGCACGCGCAAACTTCTGATCGGTACTGTCCCACTTGGGCATACCAACGCTTTTGATATTCTCGTACATCATCAGCGCGACTGGTTTGTTCTGGTGGATGTTCCACGCCGATCCGATGATGCGCGCGCCTTCGAATGTCGTCTCCGTCATAAGCGCCGCGCCCTCCGCCATCTTTTTCGCTGTCTCGAACATCACTTTCACTTTGTCCGCATCGCGCTCGCGAAAGTAGAACCAGATACTCGCGGTACTTGGCACCACATTCGGTTGATCGCCACCATCCTTGATGATGTAGTGCGATCGCTGCGTGAGTGGCAGATGTTCGCGCTTGTACTCCCACGCAGTGCCCATGAGCATCACAGCGTCGAGCGCAGACTTGCCACGCCACGGTGCGGCCGCAGCATGCGCACTCGACCCCTTGAATCGAAACTCGGCGGAGATCAGCGCAAGCGATGGAGCGGGCCCGTAGTTCACGTAGAGATCTGAATCAACGTGCGAGAAGATGTTGATGTCGACGTCCTTGAACACGCCCGCGCGAACGAGAAATGCCTTCCCGGCGAGCTGTTCTTCAGCGATGCCAGGCCAGAGCAGCAGTGTGCCCGAAATCTTTTCGCGCTCCATCAGCTCCTTCACGACCAGCGCCGCGGCGATGTTCACCGCCTGGCCGCTGTTGTGCCCCTCGCCGTGCCCGGGCGCCCCGCCCACGGTCGTATCACGATACGCCACACCGGGCTTCTGATTCGACTTCGGAATTCCGTCGAGATCCGAGCCAAGCGCGATCACCGGTTTGCCGTTGCCCCAGCGCGCCGTCCATGCCGTGGGCATGCCTGCAACGCCACGCGTCACCGCAAAGCCGTTCTTTTCCAGGAGCGCGGTGAGGTACTTGGACGTTTCGACTTCCTGCATACCCAGTTCGCCGAACGAGAAAAGCTGATCCAGAATTTCCTGAATCTGCTTCGCGCGCGCGTCCACTTTTGTCATCGCCTCGACTTTCAGTCGCCCAAGTCGCGCGGCGTCCGGGGCTGCCTGCGCGTTGATGGTGCGAATCGTGAAGGGCGTGGCGAGCAGCAACAGCGCGATGCGAACTGAGAATCTCTTCACTCGAACTCCTCGGTGGGGGCGGTGCTTTCGGTCCAGCACAGATTGCAGCTCAAGCCCAGTGTGCGCAACCGTCGGGCCGTTCGTTGCGTTGGGTCTGATCGGTCTCCGCAAACCCCATGCATTGTCTGGTTTGTGGTCACGCTGTTACTTCGCACCGAGTCCACGACTTCGCTGCCGCTGCCAAACTGCACTGTCAACGGACCGCTCCGCAGGTCATCTGCTCCGGCCGTTCCCCGCCATCAGACCCCGAGAATCCATGCGATTCCGATCGCGCGCGACGTTGTTCTTTCCGTCGTTTCCACTGCTCGCGGTGTGCGCCGTTGAGCGCGCTCGGACAGCACTTCCATACAGTCGGAACAATTCCTCGTGGAGCGTGGCCATGACGCCGTCTCGTACGCGATCGGATAGAGTGCGTCGCACAATTCAGTCGTGGTTGCGCACAACGTGCGCTGCACTCGCGGCGATGACGGTGGCACTTCTCCCGCTGCACGCGCAGCGCGGGCCGACAACAAATGCGGGAAGCGTTCGGATAGAGACGCTGCCGTGGACCGACGCGGTGCGCCTGCTCGATACGTCAACGGTCGTCATGATTCCACTTGGTGCGCAGTCGAAAGAGCATGGACCGCATCTACCGCTCAACAACGACTGGTTGCTGGCCGAGTATTTCGCGAAGCGTGTGGCCGCATCGACGAAAGTCATTGTGTACCCCACGATCAACTACAGCTTCTATCCGGCGTTTCTCGACTACCCCGGTTCGACATCACTTCGGTTGGAAACTGCGCGCGACATGATTGTGGACATCGTGCGGACGATCGCGCGCCACGGCCCGCGTCGCTTCTACGTCCTCAACACCGGCGTGTCGACGTTGCGTTCACTGGCGCCAGCGCGCGATTCACTCACGGCCAGCGGCATCATGATGGTTTACACCGACATCCTGAATGTCGGCAAGGAAGCGGAAGACAAAGTCCGCCAGCAGAAGGGCGGCACGCATGCTGACGAATTGGAAACGTCGATGATGCTGTTCATGCATCCCGAAGTCGTGCAGATGCGCAAAGCGGTCGACGACTACCACCCCGGCGCCGGTGGACTCACACAGGATTCCGCCACGGCCGCGAAGGAAGGGAAGACCTGGTCGCGTTCGGGTACATTCGGTAACGCCACCCTCGCCACGCGCGCGAAAGGTCGCGTGCTGGTCGAAGCACAGGTGCAGGGGATGATCGCCGAGATTGAACGGCTACGACGGACGCCTATACCGTAGGCGGCGAAGCCGATTCGTGCACTCGGAGCCCCGGCGCGGATCTCCGTGAACGTACGATGCTTGATGCTCGCTACATAAAGCATTCCGCTCGCGCCGTCACATCGGAGCCGTCGCGGCGGGGCGCGCGTCGTTGCGGTCGAGCGCACGACGCGCGGCTTGCTGCAATGCGCGCACCTGCGACTCCGGCACCTGCGCTGCTGGAATAATCGCCGGTAACTGCTCCGGCCGAATGCCGCGAATGCGTTCAAGCAACACGAGCGCCGCGATGTATGTGCCTTGCACGGTAGGATGCAGTCCATCGGCGCTGTACAACGCGGCCAAATCACCCTATGTGGTCCATCCGTCGCCCGCCGGCGCGAAAATTCCATTGATCGCGCTGGCCGCATTGCGGTACGATTGCAGCACGCCCGGAAAGTCGAACGTGCGCGATGCGAACGGCCACACCATATACATGACCGGCATCGCGCCAGCCGCACGAATGAGCGGCGCGAACTGTAGTGACCAAGTACGCAGATTCACCTGACTTTCCGGCAGCGCTGATGACCCTTGCTGCATGACCACGAACTCCCATGGATGCTCGCTGAGTTTGCGGCGCGCGGTGCCTTGGGCCCAATGATCTTCGAGCGCGAAGTCGGGGAACGCGACGGTCTCTGCATACACGTTTGGATCTCCGCCAAGTTTTGCGAGATCGGCGAACATGCCGGGAAGCCCATTCACATACGTCAGCGAATTGCCGATGAACAGCACCCGCGTGGCGCCGGCCGGAATGCTGGGCGATGTTGTTGTGGCGTTGCCACACGCGCTCAATGAGCAGAGCAGGCCGGCAAGCAAGTTGAACCGATTGAGGCGGTTGGGCATTACTGCACGCTACCGCATCCG
>JBKJTE010000168.1:0-2792 GCA_046590495.1 Gemmatimonas sp.
GCCATGGCCATGCTCCGGCAGATCGCCGTGCTCTATGCCATCGAGAAACGACTGCGCGACGACCACGCCGATCCCGACACCGTACGCGCCACCCGTCAACGTGACGCGGTGCCGCAGCTCGCGCGCATCAAGGCTGAACTCGATCGTTTGGCGGTCGTCACCACCCCGAAGAGCCCACTCGGCCAAGCCGTAAACTACGCCCGCACGCTGTGGGATGCGCTCATCATCTACGCCGACACCGGATTCCTGCCGATCGACAACAACCTCGCCGAACGCTCCATCCGCCCCGTCGCCATTGGCCGAAAGAATTACCTCTTCCTCGGCTCCGGAGAAAACGGCGGCGGCGACTGGGCGGCCATCGCCTACTCGCTCATCGGATCCTGCGCACTCAACCACCTCGATCCCGTCCGCTACCTCACCGAGATCGCGCCACGCCTGACCGACTGGCGGTTCAAAGATCACGCGAGTCTCACGCCACGTGCCTGGGCCAAACGCAACCGCACGGCGGTGGCCTGACCCCAACGCCACCTGGCGAGCATCAGGCAGATTTGATCTGCGCTAGTGGGCTACTTCGGACGCTTACGTTCTTCCTATGCGATGAATTCGATTAATAAGGGTGGGCGGCTACGGAAGGAGCATCTCCACTTCAATTGGCTAAGTTTTGGTATCAGAGATGGACGGGAATGGACCCGCGCTCATTGGTTCCACGCATGTTACCGCGACCGAGGCACGCCAGACGCGCCGGTCCGGATTGACTCACTGTTGCTCTAAATTTGGCCCACGGCGTCGGTGCCGCAGCGAAGCGTCAGTTCGGCGATCTCGGCCGGGCAGCCCAGCCGGTTCGGCGGATTGAGATAGCCGGTGCCGCAACTGACGTACAGGCGCAGGGTGTCAATGCGGTACAGACCAGCGACGTACGGCTCGAACGCGCGGATCAACCACGACATCGGGAAGCACTGTCCGCCGTGCAGGTGGCCGGACAACTGCAGATCGATGCCGTTGGCCAGCGCGGCCGAGGCTGTGCGCGGGCGATGCGCCAGCAGCAGGCGCGTCGCTCCCTCGGGGGCGCTGCGCAGCGCCGCAGCGAGATCGGGGACATGGGCGGCGCGTGCGTCGATCGCCATCGGGTCAACGATGCCGGCGACGACCAGCGTCGCGTCGCCATGGCGGACGATGCGGTGTTCGTTGAGCAGCACGTCGACACCGATGCGGCGGAAGGCGGCGACCGCTTGTTCGACGTCCCAGTAGTATTCGTGGTTCCCGGTGACCGCCATCACGCCGTGCCGTGCGCGCAGCCCGGCGAGCGGCGCGAGCAGGCTGTCGATGACCTGCTGCGGACCATCGACGATGTCGCCGGTCAGCACGATCAGATCGGGTTTGAGCGCGTTGGCCTGGTGGACGATCTCGGCGACGTACGCGGCGCTGATCGTGTAGCCGGCGTGCAGGTCGCTGATCTGGACGATGCGCATGCCATCGAGGCCGGCGGGCGCCCGGGGCAGGTCGACGACGGTGTGCGTCACCACCGCCCGCCGCGCGTGCGCCGCCCCGGCTACGGTGTACGCGCCGGCGACGGCGACCATCGCCGCGTCGCCGGCGCGACGGAAGAGCAAGCGCCGACTGCGCGCCTCCGGCGTGTCGTCGATCCGGCGCACCGCGCGCTCGAGCAATACCGCGATCTGACGGACGGTGATCAGCACGAGCAGGCACGCCGAGAGCGAGAACAGCGAGAAGCCGACGATTCCAACCGCCCGGTCGAGCGCCGTGCCGCCATCGGCGAAGAAGGCGACGATCGGCAGCAGCGCCGCCACCGCCGCGCCGACATACACGACCGACCGGCCGCGACGTGTCGGCCACGACCGGCCGATCTGCCAGCCGAGGAAAACGTGCAGGCAGATCCAGCCGACAGCGAGCGCCTCGATCTCGTGCACGAAGATCGGGTTCATCCGGGGCTCCGAGCGCGCCTGCACCGGGCCGCGCCAGTCGGGTGGCGGTGATCGGCGTTTGCTGGCATCGAGCCGCAGCGTAGGCGCCGCGACAGCGCCGGAAGGGCCTGGTCGTCCAGATTGAGCTGCTCGAGAATCGGCCAGTCGATGACCAGGGCGAGGCTGTTGCCGACCTTCGTGAGCTTCTTCATCATGGGGCACCTGCCGTACGAGGACTGGGAAGATAGAAAAGTTAATGTGTTGGGCTACGAGGGCTTAGGAGTGGTTTCAAAACCCTCTGCTACTGCGCCCGGCCCTCGTCGGCTGCGGCAGCTTCAGACGATCGATTTGGTGCCCAACATGGCCTATGGCCATGCCTCCGCTCCAAACCGACCGTCTTCCTTGTCTCGCTCGACGATGGTCGGGCTCGCTACGCAGATGGTTTTGAAACCACTCCTTAGTGCGCAGAAAACCATCGCGACCATTCCTTTCATTTTTTTAAAACCGTCCGAAGTAGCCCACTAGCCGAGAAGTGTTTAGTGGAATGATGCCCGGTCCCCGGTCCCGCCATGCTTCGTGCGCAGAAAAGTAACCCTCCGGTGACGCCACGTAGCATCCGTAGTCGGAACTGCGAATGCTACGTGGCGTCACCGGAGGGTTACGGTTGCTCTCGTGATGGCCCTTCTTTCGGCGTTCCCGTTATCGGCGGAGGATGGCCGCCGCTCGCCGTTCGTCGTCCGATTCTCTGCCTGGAAATTCCAGGGAGTTGCACCGGAGTTGCACCGCGGAAGTTGTTGCGCAATCTGCATTATCGTAAGTCGTGATCTGATAAAAGTTACCCCGTCTGGATTCGAACCAGAAATGAGAGAG
>JBKJTE010000349.1:0-2552 GCA_046590495.1 Gemmatimonas sp.
GCAGTTCGAGTTACGAGTTCGCAGTACTGGAAACCCGAAACTCAAACTGCAAACTGAAGACTGAGTGGTTGTGGTTGTAGTACATACAGAGGATGTCGCACAAGGCGTCATTCTCCACAGTCCAACGGTGCGGACTTCACGTCCCCCGCGACTCGTACGGTACGGAGTAATTCATGATCGGCATTATCGGCAAGAAGCTGGGGATGACCCAGCTGTTTAACGAGCAGGGGCAGCAAGTGCCCTGCACCGTGGTGGAGGCCACGCCAAACCCCGTGACGAAAGTCATGACGATGGCGGATGCGGGCTTCGCTTCGGTCGAACTCGGCTACGGCGTGCAGCGCGTAGCACGGGAAAACAAGAAGAACGAGCGTACGCCCAAGGGAAATCGCGCGACGAAGGCAGAAGTTGGGCATGCGAAGAAGGCCGGCCTCGAAGCGCCGCCAGCCGTGCTCCGCTCCTTCCGAATCGACGACGCACCGGGTAAGAACCCAGAGATCCCGGCGTACGAAATTGGTCAGACCGTGACTGTTGGCATCTTCGCGCCGGGTGAGCGCGTGAAGGTGGAAGGCACGACCAAGGGTCGCGGCTTTCAAGGCGTGGTCAAGCGCCACGGTTTCCACGGCGGTCCGAATACCCACGGTAACACGAAGCATCGCAAGCCCGGATCGATCGGCGCAGGAACGGACCCCTCGCGCGTCATCAAGGGCAAGAAGATGCCGGGTCAGTATGGCAATGTCCGTCATACGGTCATCGGCATTCGCATCGAGAAGATCGATGCTGAACGAAACCTCATTTACCTGCGCGGCAGCGTGGCGGGGCCGACCAACGGCATCGTCTTCGTGCGGAAGCAGGGCTGATCATGACTGAGAACCAGACCTTACAGGCGCCTGCCTACTCGGCGCAGGGCAAGAAGGGCGCAACGCGTCCGCTTCCGGAGGCCACGTTCGACGGGGTAGTCAACGTGCCGGTCATGCACCAGGCAGTGAAGGCGTTCCTCGCCAATCGTCGCCAGGGCACGGCGAAGACGAAGACGCGCGGCGATGTGGTGGGCGGTAACCAAAAGCCCTGGAAGCAGAAGGGCACGGGCCGCGCTCGGCAGGGTTCCATCCGCGCGCCAAACTGGCCGGGTGGTGGCAAGGTGTTCGGCCCGATCCCGCGTTCGTACAACCAGATCGTACCGAAGAAGGTGAAGGCGCTGGCGATCAAGAGCGCGTTCAACGCGCGGGCCCGCGAAGGCGCCATCATGATCATCGATTCACTGAACTACGCGGCCCCGAAGACCAAGTCCATCACGGCGCTTTTCGCCGCGCTCGGCCTCACCGACAAAAAGGTGTTGCTGTTGACCGACGGCGTGAAGCCGAACGTCTACCTGAGCGCGCGTAACATCGGCACGGCGCATGTGATGCCGTACACCGACGCCAGCACCTATCACATCCTTTGGTCGGACGTGGTGGTGATTGAATCAGCCGCGCTTACCTCGACCGAGACGGAGGCATAACGATGGCGACTCTCCATCGCACCATCATGCGCCCGATCATCACGGAGCGCACGTCGGCGGCCTACCAGGATCGCGGCGAGTACACGTTCGAAGTGGCGCCCGACGCCAACAAGTACACCATCAAGCAGGCCGTCGAGCAGCTGTTCGGCGTCAAGGTCACCGGAGTCTGGACGTCGAATGCGCGTGGGAAAGCGCGTCGCGTCGGCCAGTCGATCGGACGTCGTCCACACACCAAGAAGGCAATTGTGAAGCTGCGTGACGGCGACACGATTGCGATCTTCGAGGGCTGAGCGCCATGGGAATTCGCACTTTCAAGCCGGTCAGCAAGGGCTCGCGCAATCGTTCGGTGTCGGACTTCGCCGAAATCACGCGCAGCACTCCTGAAAAGTCGCTCGTCGAGCCACTGCCAAGGTCGGGCGGCCGCGACAATCACGGTCACATCTCGATGCGTCGCATCGGTGGTGGTCACAAGCGTCAGTACCGCATCATCGATTTCAAGCGCAACAAGCCGGGCATCATCGCCACGGTGCGCGAAATCGAATACGATCCGAATCGTTCGGCGCGTATCGCGCTGCTCGAGTATGCAGATGGCGAGAAGCGCTACATCCTGCACCCGAAGGGGCTGAAGCAGGGTGACAGCGTGGTCTCGGGTCCTGGCAGCGACTTCCGCGTCGGCAACTCCATGCCACTCAAGGAAGTCCCGCTCGGCACCCAAGTGCACAACATCGAGCTCAAGATCGGCAAGGGCGGCCAGATGGCGCGGTCGGCCGGTACGTTCGCCCAGGTCGTGGCCAAGGAAGGCGAATACGTGACGCTCCGCATGGGCAGCACGGAAATGCGCCTCATTCACGGCAACTGCATGGCGACGATCGGTGAAGTCGGCAACGCCGAGCATGAGCTGCAATCGCACGGCAAGGCTGGCAAGAGCCGCTGGCTCGGCAAGCGCCCCAAGGTGCGTGGTGAGGTGATGAACCCGGTCGACCACCCGCACGGCGGTCGTACTCGCGGTGGACGGAATGTGGTGAGCCCGTGGGGCAAGCCCGAAGGTGTGAAG
>JBKJTE010000065.1:0-6554 GCA_046590495.1 Gemmatimonas sp.
ACGTAACCCATCAGGTGCAGATACTCAGTCGCGGCCGCGCCCACTTCGTCCGGGTTGGCGAAGCCGCGTTCGGCGAGCAGCATCGTCGCCTTCTGCAGCTGATACAGCGACGCGGCAAGCGGTTTGGTAAACTCTTCGAACGCGTCATTGGCGACGGCGGTATCGATGTCTGCCTTGACGGTCTCAAAGAAACGCCGCACCAGTCCACCGCCCTTCATGGGCAGTTTGCGACCAACCAGGTCGAGCGCCTGTACGGCGTTCGTGCCTTCGTAGATCTGCGCGATACGTGCGTCGCGCACGTACTGCTCGACGCCGTATTCCTTGATGTAGCCGTGACCACCAAGCGTCTGCAGCGCGATGTTCGTGTTGTCGAAGCCTTTGTCGGTGAGAAACGCTTTGAGCACCGGCGTCATCAGCGCCACCACATCTTCCGCCGCTTCACGCACGGCGGCGTCGGGGTGATGGTGTTCGACATCGATGCGAATGCCCACCCAGTAGGCGAGTGAACGCATCCCTTCATTGAACGCCTTGATGCGCAGCAGTCCTTTGCGCACGTCAGGGTGAACGATGATCGAGTCGGCCGGCCCTCCAGGATTCTTCGGTCCCGTGAGCGAGCGTCCCTGCAAACGATCCTTGGCGTACGCGAGTGCGTTCTGGTACGCGACTTCGGACAGACCGAGTCCCTGCAGACCAACGGCGAGACGCGCGCCGTTCATCATCACGAACATTGCCCGCATCCCCTTGTGCTGTTCGCCGACCATCCAGCCCGTGGCGTTGTCGAAGTTCAGCACGCACGTGGCCGAGCCTTTGATCCCCATCTTGTGTTCGATGGAACCGCAGACGACGCCATTGCGCGTTCCCGGCTTGCCTTCGTCCGTCGGCAGATACTTGGGCACCACGAACATCGAAATCCCCTTCGTACCACTCGGCGCATCCGGCAGCTTGGCGAGCACGAGGTGGACGATGTTTTCGGTGAGGTCGTGTTCACCCGCCGAGATGAAGATTTTCTGGCCCGTGATTTTGTACGCACCGTCGCCCGCGGGGATGGCCTTGGTGTTGATGATGCCCAAGTCTGTCCCCGAATGCGCTTCGGTGAGACACATCGTGCCGCCCCACGTGCCGTCGACAAGCTTGGGGAGATAGCGATCCTTCAGCTCATCCGATCCGTGGCTCACGAGGGCGCTGTAGGCACCGTGTGAGAGGCCTGGATACATGCTGAAGGAGAGATTCGCCGAGCAGAGCATCTCCTCCATGACGAACCGGACGGCTTCGGGGAGCCCCTGTCCGCCGTACTTGGCATCGGCGATCAGCGCCGTCCAGCCGTCGTTGATGTACTGCGTGTACGCCTCCTTGAAGCCCGACGGCGTTTTCACTTCGCCGTTGTCGTACTTCACCCCTTCGGTGTCGCCGCTCTGGTTGATCGGAAAGAGGACGTCTTCGCAGATGCGCGCCCCGCCCTCCAGCACCGCATCGATCATGTCTGGCGTCGCTTCTTCGTAGCCCGGGAGTGCGGACAGCTGCGCGATATCGTGGACATCGTTGAGCAGGAAGCGGATGTCGTCGAGCGGGGCCTTGTAGACGGGCATGGACAGCGTCCTCGGACGGGTGCTGGGCAAGAGTCGGCCGGGGCAACCGCACCGGTCTTGCGCGTAATCTTGGGCGAAAGCGCGGGACGGGCAAGGCCAAATCACGACGGTACCGTCATGTTTTGAGCGACGATCGCGCGCCCGGCCACCTCCGGGACGGGGATTCTTTCGTCCGCCATGCTAAACTGCAGGTAGCTCGCAGTCGCATTTCCCCTCTGTCTCGCGTGTTTTTCGAGTGTTTTTCGGAGCGTGTCAATGAAGCAGTTCTTCACGGCCCTGGCCGCGAATCTCGTTACCATCGCGCTGTGCGTCGTCGGCGGCCTCATCCTGCTGGTCGGCATCGCGGCCGCGGCGGGACGTGCCAAGCCGACGGTGGTGCGCACTGGGTCGATCCTGGTCATCGAGCTTGAGCAGACGCTCTCCGACCGGCCGGCGGAGGCGGAGAGTCGTTCGTTTCTCGACGACGCCATCTCCGGTGGCGAGAACGTAGTGCCGCTGCGGTCGGCAATTCAGGCGCTGCACGTGGCGGCCGACGATGATCGCATCAGCGGCGTGTTGCTGCGCGGCAATATCAACGGCGACAATTACGGCTCAGGGTACGCGGCTCTGCGTGAATTCCGCGCGGCGATCGCGGACTTCCGTCGATCCAGGAAGCCAGTGCATGCGTATCTCGTGAATCCGGAAACGCGCGACTACTACATCGCATCGGCGGCAAGTGTGGTGACGCTCGATCCGTTCGGATCGTTGATCATGCCGGGCATGTCGTCCGAGCAGATTTTCTTTGCCGGCCTGTTCGCGAAGTACGGGATTGGTGTGCAGGTGAGTCGTGTGGGTCGCTTCAAGGCGGCTGTCGAACCGTTTACGCGGACGAACATGAGCCCCGAGAATCGTCTGCAGACGATGTCGTATCTCGGTGACATGTGGCGGGAAGTGAAGCGCGGAATCGCCGAGAGTCGGCACATCGATACGACGGCGCTGCAGACGCTCGTTGATGCGCAGGGGATCATTCTTCCGGCGGATGCAAAGTCGGCTGGACTTGTCGACCGCGTCGCGTACTTCGACGAAGTGCTGGTCGATCTGCAGCGGCTGGCGCGCGTTTCGACGGCGACACTTTCGACGACGACGTCAGACAGCACCAAGGGTGACGGCGCCAAAGTCGACGCGAGAAATGGCGATGACAAGAGCGACGACAAGAGTGCGACGTCGACGCGCGATTCGCGCGTATCAGAGTTGCTCGATGGCCCTCGGCTTCCGCAGGTCTCGCTCGAGGCGTACGCGCCCATCGCGGCCGCGCGCGACCGGATTATCGGTGCCAGTCAGGCCGTGGCGATTGTGTATGCCGAAGGCGATATCGTCGACGGACAGGGTGGTGCCGGACAGGTGGGCGGCGATGGGCTGTCGCGCGAACTACGCCGCATTCGGAGCGACGCGAAGGTGAAGGCGCTGGTGCTCCGCGTGAACAGCCCGGGCGGCAGCGCGATTGCATCGGAGCGCATTCAACGCGAACTCGCACTGTTTGCCCGGAGCAAGCCGGTGGTCGTGTCGATGGGGACGGTAGCAGCGAGCGGCGGCTACTGGATTGCGACGGCCGGCACGCGGGTCTTCGCGCAGCCCAACACGATCACCGGGTCGATCGGCGTCTTCTCGCTGGTGCCGAATATCGCGGGACTCGCGAAGACCAACGGCATCACCTTCGACACCGTGAAGACCGGTCGCTACGCCGATATCTTTTCGCTCGCGCGCCCACGGACTGCGGACGAGATGGCGGTGCTGCAGCGCGGTACCGATGCGATTTACGCAGCGTTCATCGATCGTGTGTCTACGGCGCGCAAGCTCACGCCAGACTCGGTGCGTGCGATTGCGGAAGGGCGTGTCTGGTCGGGCGGCGAGGCGATGCGCATCGGGTTGGTCGATTCAATCGGCGGATTGGATGTCGCAGTCAAGAGCGCGGCATCGCTCGCCAAGATCACCGGCGACTACGAAGTGCGTGAATATCCGCGCGCCAAATCGGCAACCGAAGTCATTTCAGAAATGATAGAACGCAAGCCGACGCCCGTCTCGAAATTCGCAAAATCGCAGATCACCGACGCAATACTGGCCGGCAACGATCCGGCGCATGTTCTCGCGCGGGATGTCGCGCGTGAACTGAAAGTGCTGCTCTCATACGATGATCCGCGGGGCGCGTACGCGCGGATGCCGTTTCTGCTGAGGGTCAGGTAGGGGGCAGGGGATCGGGATCGGGGAACTTCACAGTCTTGAGTTGGCAGTTTGAGTCGCGAGTTACGGGTCACTACGCGCAGGGCCTCACGACTCGGAACTCGAACTGTCAACTCACGACTACGCTGTTCCCCAGCCCCCAGTCCCCAGCCCCCAATCCCCAGCCCCTACTCCCCAAACGGCGACACCTTCGGCGCATAGCTGTCCACTCTCCGCGCCGCCTCAAGCCGCGCCGCCTGCCCTTCCCACACGGCCAGATCCGCCTTCGCGCCGTCAAGCGTCCACTGCGCCCGTGCGATGCAGTGGGAAGCGCCCCGCGTGGTGACATCATTGACAGCCCATTCAGCGACCTTCAGACGGGCGCGCGCTTCACGCAGGCGCACCACGCAGCGATCAGCGTGATACGAACTCCAGAGCGAGACTGGGCGATCATCGTCGAAGCCGATGAAGCCCAGTACTCCGTCGTGGACCGACATGGTCTCCACGATGATGCTGTCGATGTCGGACTGGTGCATGGTGTCCTCTGGGGAAGGTGGACGCGGGGATGCGGCGTGGAGCGCTTGTTGCTCCGCTAGCTTTCATCAGGTGAACTGCATCGCGTTGCGATTGCGTTCCAGTCTGCGCACCATTTCCTATCGAGTCCTTTGCATGCGTCATATCCGTTCTTTCTTTACACGCGTCGCGCGGTACACTGCGGCGACGCTTCTGATGGTCGGAACGCCGACTGTTGGCGTGTCGGCGCAAGCGTCGAAGGTCGATAGCAGTGTGAAGTCGACTGCGCCGAAAGCGTCAACAGCGAAGAAGCCCGCAGGGCCGACAAAGCCGCACACAAAGCAGGCCGGCGCGGCGAAAACATCCACCGACACATCAAAGACCGGCGACAAGCACGCCTACCCGGTCGGCGGCACGTCGGCTGCTGCACGCGCACTCGCCGGTCGCCCCGCGCCCACTTGGCCGGTGGCCGGGCCCAAACCCCTGCCCGGCAGCATCCTCCCCGCCAAGCGCATCGTGGCCTACTACGGCAATCCGCTTTCCAAGCGCATGGGCGCACTCGGCGAGTATCCCAAGGACGATATGCTGGCGCGACTCGCGCGCGAAGTTGGTGCGTGGCAGAAGGCCGACCCGGCAACACCCGTGCAACCGGCACTGCACCTGATCGCCGTGGTCGCGCAGGCTGACAGTGGAAAGGATGGTCGCTATCGCCTGCGTCATGGCGATGCACTGGTCGAGAAAGTGTATGGTTGGGCGCGCGAGAAGAACGCCCTCCTCTTTCTCGATGTCCAGGTCGGACATTCGACCATTCAGGATGAAGTCCCGCGCCTCGAGAAATTCCTGGTGCGCCCCGACGTGCACTTCGGCATGGACCCGGAGTTCGCGATGAAGAATGGCGTGAAGCCGGGGAAGAAGATCGGCAGCTACGACGCCGCGGATGTGAACTGGGTCATCGAGTGGCTCGCGAAGCTCGTCACAGAAAAGAATTTGCCGCCGAAAATTCTGGTCGTGCACCGCTTCACCAGGCCGATGCTCACCAACGCGTCAAAGATCAAACTCGATCCCCGCGTGCAGGTCGTGATCGATATGGACGGATGGGGTCCGCAAAGTCTCAAGCGCGATTCGTACGCCGCATACGTATACGCGGAACCGGTGCAGTTTGCCGGCTTCAAACTGTTCTACAAGAACGATATCAGGAACGGCACGAAGATGATGTCGATTGCCGACGTACTCCGACTGACGCCAAAGCCGCTCTACATCCAGTATCAGTAGCGCCCCGACAAGCGGCTATCGCACGCGCGTACGAACGGCGACGTATAGACGACGCACGAGTCCCGGCTCGTAGTACCGACTGCGCGTCGCGTTCACGACAACGCTGCTGGCAAAGTGGCGATCGAACAAATTGTCGACACCAACAACAGGTTCGATCGCCAGCCGACCGGGTGCACCCACGGTCGCCAGACCAGCGCGCCAATTCCACACGGCGTAGCCCGACGCAAGCACACTGCCTGCATCGTTCGCGGTCACACGCGACACCGCCGTGGCTTCGAGCGTGGTGAACCAACGGTTGCGTCGCACAGTGCTCCACGCCTGCAGCTGGTGTTCGGGGACGCCGGGAATCCGCTTGCCGGCGTAGTTCGCAGTGCCGACGTTGTACGTATCGAAACGAAAGCGCGACCAACTGTACGACGCTCCCGCTTCTCCAAACGGCACGAGCAGCTGCGTGCTGCTCTCGATACCCGTGCGCGTCGTGCGACCAGCGTTGCGAAAGGCGCGCCGTCCCGGCTGGTTGGGCACATCGAACGGCACCAGCTCGTCCTGCACACGCGCGCGAAATCCGGCGAGTTCGAGTTTCACCCGGCCGCCAAAGAACGCAGTCATTCCCGTCTCAATCGTCTGCGTCAACTGTGGAGCAAGCGTTTTGTTCAGCCCCGCCGCCCCGTTGTCCTGATTGGTGAGTTCCGTGATGGTCGGCGTTTCGAATGCCGTCGCGACATTGGCATAGAACGACAGCAGTGGACGCGCGCGCCACACCAAGCCGAGCATCGGACTCGTTGCCGACAACGTGCGATCTCCCGAATCGTCGGCGTTGGTGCTGGTGATGAAGTGATCGCGCACGCGAAATGTCACGCGATCACCACGCACGGCGACGCTCGCAAAGACATGATGCGGCGCTTCGACTTCGGCCCGGGCGTAGGCACCGACTCCCGACACTGCTTCGCGTTGATCGAGTCGATACGCGCCACGTTCCGCGGCGAC
>JBKJTE010000165.1:0-5516 GCA_046590495.1 Gemmatimonas sp.
ATGGCTGAACGGAAATCTTTCCTGCTGCGCATGGACCGCGAGACACTAGACGCGGTCCAGCGCTGGGCGAACGATGACTTGCGAAGTCTGAACGGGCAGATCGAATTCCTGTTGCGGCGCGCGCTCACCGAAGAAGGGCGCGCGCCCAAACGGGCTCCCTCGGAACCCTGAGCGCGCTTCGCGCATCCCTATCATGCTCTTCACCGTATTTCGTCGCGGCCGTCATGTCGGCATCGCGATTCTGGCCGCTGCGATCGCAGCGCTGATCGCCAGCCTATTCGTCGCACGCGTCGCGCATGCACAACCAGTTCGTAGCGCAACGTTTCTCTATCTCCGAGGCGCCGACACACTCGGCACCGAGACGATAAACGTCACCGACAGTTCAGCGATCGGCGTCTTGGCCATGCGCGGCCAACCACGTATCGAATGGACGCAGATGCGTCGCGGTGAAACGCTCACCGGGGTGAAGCTGCAGGCATTCGGCGCCGGCTCCCCCGCCGGTACTCCGCCAATGCAGACCGCCACAATCACCGTGACTGGCGACAGCGCAACGGCCGAGATCAGCGGCGGTGGTCGCAGTGCAACGCAGAAGCTCCCGACCAAAGCGGGAGCGCTGCCGTTGATCAATACTTCAGTCCTGCACGAAGTGCTGCTCGGCCGGATGATGCAGCTCAAGGGTTTGAGCTCGTTCGACGTCTTCCTGGCTTCTGGTGGGCAAACGATGACCGTGACGATCGGTGCGCGCGGAGACACGCTTGTCGTTGGCCTGGCCGGTACTGAGGCACGCGCAGTTTGGGGTGCGGATGGCGCGCCGAGCGTTGTGACGACATCACAGAATATTCGCGTTGTCCGTGTGACGGGCGCGATTCCGCCGTCGGCCTCGCAAGCCCCGAAAAACAACTACGAGGCACCGGCGGGCGCACCGTACACCGCGGAACACGTTCGCATTCCGAGTGGCCGCGGCTACGATCTCGCAGCGACACTCACGCGTCCGATCCGTTCAACACCAGTTGCAGTTGTTGTCACCATCAGCGGCAGCGGTCAACAGGAACGCGATGAGCGCCTCTCGATCGTGCCCGGCTACGCACTCTTTCGCGAGATCGCCGACACATTGGGTCGTCGTGGTATCGCGGTGCTGCGATTCGATGATCGGGGTGAAGGCGAATCAGGTGGAAGTGAAACACTGATGCACGTGACCAGCGCTGATTTCGCCGACGATGTTCGCTCGGTGGTCGCGTGGTTGCGTACGCGCCCTGACATTGACGGTTCGCGCATTGCACTCGCGGGGCATAGCGAAGGCGGCATCATCGCGCCGATGGTCGCAGCGACCGATCCCAAGCTCAAGGCAATCGCATTGCTTGCCGGCACGGCCTACAAGGGACGTCGGATACTTGAGTATCAGATCGGCGAGCAAGTGAGCGCTGCGCCCGCAGTCTCTCCAGCAAAGCGTGATTCGATGGCCAAGCACGTGCCATTCATGGTCGATTCAATGGCGCGCGCAAGCGCGTGGCTCGGTTACTTCGTCGACTATGACCCGAGCAAGACGATACGCACAGTCAAGCAGCCGGTGCTGATTCTGCAGGGCGAAACGGATCGTCAGGTGACGCCCGATCAGGCCGACGCGCTCGTTGCTGCGCTCGCGTCGGGCGGCAACAAGTCAGTCGTGATGAAGAAATTTCCGGCCACGAATCATCTGTTCGTGCCGGATGCGAGTGGAGTGCCGAGTGGGTATGCGGCGCTCAAGGACCCGCACATCAGGAAAGAGGTGCTGGGGGCGTTGGCGGATTGGGCGGCGGTGAAGCTCAGGTAGCGGGCCGAGACCGGCGATGGTGCTTCACCGCGAGTAATGAGTTTGCTGTTTGAGTTTCGAGTTTGGAGTCGGGTTGCGAGTTGAACTGGCGACTGCCAACTCGAACTGCGAACTCGAAACTTCAGATGTTCGTTACGCCACCTGCTGCATTGCGACTCTCCGCTTCGCCGCCACGAGTATCCCGACGCCGATCAAATTCATCACGACGACCACCGCCGTAATCTTGAGCGCGAACGTCGCGACGCTCTCCACCTTGATGATCGGAAACACTGAGAGTCCGATGTAAAGCAGCGTCATGGCGAGACCAGAGAAACTCGCGATTCGCAGCCACAGTGACGGGCGTGGTGTGACGCCACGCAGTCCGAAAATCGGGATTGCAAACATCACGACATACGTGAGCGCGTAGAAAATTCCGCTTGCGTTGAACAGCAGCTGGAACGCCTCGGCCTGTCCGACACCGATGGTGCTCAGCACCGCCAGCGCGAACGCCGAGACGCCCACGAGCATGATCGAGTTCACCGGTGTCTGATATTTGCTGTGCAGACGGCTGAACCACGCGGGGAGCATGCTGTCCCATCCGGCGACCATCGGCAGCCGCGTCACGGCCGTGAAGCTGAACGTGGCCTGTGCGATGCGCGTGCCGAGTGTGAGGAGAATCGCGCCGGTCACGAGTGGGCCCGCAATGCCGAATGGCGCAAACCCGATGCGGAGCACCTGCGCCATCGGTCCGACGAGATCGATATCGTTGGTCGGGACGTAGGCGACGACCGTACTCGTGCCGAGTACGAACATCAGCGCGATGATCGGCGCAGCGATCAAGACTGATCGCGACATCGTGCGCGCTGGCGATTTCGTTTCGCCGGCGAGAATGGCGATGTACTCAAAGCCGCCAAGCGCACCGAATCCCATCTTGCCGAGCAGGTTCAAATTGAAGAGTGACATTTCAGGCATGCTGGTGCGCCACGGGTGATACTCGTGCAGTGTGCCCGTGAGCAGCCCAATGACGGGGAGCAACAACAACGCGCCAAAAATGACGAGCATGGTGATGCCACCCATGTTGTGCACCCACTTTCCAATCGACAATCCGATCGTTGCCGCAACCACCATCATCGTGAGCAGCACGGCGCTCGACAGCGCGACAAACCATGTACTCCGGGTGATCCACTCGGCGCCTGGACCTAACGCGTACGACAGGTAGGTCGACGCCTGCAAGCCGATCTCCGACGTGAACACGATCACGTAGAGCCAGAGGTTCCACGCCAGCAGAAAGCCGACCGTCTGGTTGAAGCCGAGTTTTGCCCACTGATAGAGACCGCCTTCGAGCGGCATCAGCTTGTTGAGGTACATCACCACAACGGCTGACGGCAGATAGAAGAGCACCAGCGCCAGCACCCAGAAGACGACGTGCGAACTTCCGAGTTTGCCGGCAACGCCAATCCACGTGAGCCCGACGATGAACAGGATCTGCGTGAGCGCGAGGTCTTTTACACCAAGCTCCTTCTTGAGCGAGGCGCTGTGCGCCTCGACGGCGGCTTCACCACGCGCGAGTTCGGTGTTCCGGGGTGCTGTCATGTCGTCGTCTCGGTGCGGGATGTCTGCCCCAGTATCTGCCAGATGCGCGCCCACGCTTCGAGTCCTTCATGCAATCGGTGTACGCGAAAGAACTCGTTCGGCGCGTGATAGTCTTCGTCGGCCGTGGAGAAGCTGAAGAAGACGGTGTCGAGCTTCATGTGCCGCTGAAACAGTTCGGAGATGGGAACGGTGCCGCCCATTCGCACCACCAGCGGATGCACACCGTACACGGCGTGCAACGCTTCGTCGGCTGCTTTGAGTGCGAAGTGATTGCCTTCGATGTGCGCGGGCCACGCACCATGAGCGTCGGCACGGATGGTGAGAGACGTACCGGGCGGCACGTGTGATTCGAGATGTCGCGTGACGCTTGCAATGACATCGCGCGGGTTTTGATCGGGCACGAGACGACAGGTGATCTTGGCGTGTGCTTCGCTCGGAATGACCGTCTTCTGACCCGGACCTTCGTAGCCGCCCCACATACCGTTCACTTCAATCGTTGGGCGTGTCCACTGTCGTTCGAGCGTGGTATACCCAGCTTCGCCAAAGATCGCTGGCGCACCAACCTGGTCGAGATACGCGCGTTCATCGAATGGGAGTACTGCGATCGCGGCTCGTTCCGATGCGGTGAGCTCGCGCACCGAGTCGTAGAACCCGTCGACAGCGATACGACCAGCGTGATCGTGCAGCGATGCAACGAGTCGCGCGATCGCGTGCAGCGGATTCGCAACACCGCCGCCATGACGCCCCGAATGCAGATCCTTCCTGGACGCCGTAAGAGTGAACTCGAGTCCGGCGAGCCCACGACTTGCAACGGTGAGTGATGGTTCGTTGATGCGCCACATCGCACCGTCTGCTGAGAGTACAAAGTCAGCGGCGAGGAGTTCGTCGTGGTGTGCGATGAACGCTTCGAGATTCTCGCTCCCGATCTCCTCCTCGCCTTCGAACATGAACTTCACGTTGATGGGCAACGCACCGATAGTCGCAAAGAATGCTTCGGCGACTTTGATAGGGATGAGCATCGGCCCTTTGTCGTCCGAGACGCCGCGCGCGTACAGGCGACCCTCACGGACGGTCGGCGTGAATGGCGCGCTGGTCCACTTCTCGAGCGGATCGGGCGGCTGCACATCGTAGTGGCCGTAGATGAGCACCGTGAGCTTTCCGGGAGCGCCCAGCCACTCGCCATACACCACGGGGTTGCCGGGCGTGGCGATGGTGCGCACGCTGATCGGGCCTGCAGCGGCAAGTTTGGTTGCAACCCACTGCGCGGCCGCGATCATGTCAGCTGCGTGCGCAGGGTCGGTGCTGACACTCGGAATCGATGCGAACTCAACGAGCTCGCCGAGTATACGGTCGTGGGCGTCACGTAACGCGTGCAACACGTCATCTGTGTCTACCGGGCCGTGCATCACTTGCCGCCGTCGATGGAGAGTACCTGGCCCGTGATCCAATTGGCGTAGTCGGACGCGAAGAACAGGACGCCATTCGCAATGTCGTCGGGCGTGCCCAGCCGCTTGAGTGCGACGCGATCCAGGAGCGCCTGTTGCCCGTCTGCGCCGTACGATTCCCATTGGCGCTCAGTGCTTTCGTTCGAGCGCACGAATCCCGGCGCGATGTTGTTGACGGTGATGCCCCACGGCCCAAGTTCATGGGCGAGCTGTCGCGTGAGTCCGATCTGTGCAGCCTTCGCTGACGCGTACGCCTGAATGCCGGTGAGACTGATACCGAGTCCCGCACCGCTCGAGATATTGATGATACGCCCGAAACGGGCTGACTTCATTGCCGGTGCAACGGCCTGCGCGCAGTAGAACGCGCCGGTGACGTTCACGGCAAAAATCTGCTGCCATTCGTCGGCGGTGACTTCTTCGAGTGGGCGGCCGATCTGGCCGAGCACTCCACCGGCGTTGTTGACGAGTATGTCTATGCGCCCGGTCGCGGCCATTGCATCGTTGGCCAGTGCATGCGTAGCAGCTTTGTCGCGTACGTCCAGGTTGCGAATGCTGCAGGCACCGCCCGCGGCATTGCATAACGCCTGCGTTTGGAGCAGCTCGCTCTCGACGAGATCGCAGGCCCACACATGTGCACCGCGCGAGGCAAACGCGACGCTGATGGCGCGACCGAATCCGTGCGCTGCGCC
>JBKJTE010000222.1:0-9842 GCA_046590495.1 Gemmatimonas sp.
TGATCCAGTCATCGTTGGTCTCGAGTCCCATCGCGGCGATATCCGCGTTGGTCACGATCCCCTTCGGCACGGCGTGACCGGTGCCGGCGATGTATGCAACGGGTCGCGTCACGCTGCACTACCCGACGCGGCGGGCATCGATTCGGCAAGACGGCGTCCGATTTCTTCAGTCATCCCCGATTCGTAGGCGCGCACAGCGACGAGAATAGCGTTCATGAGGGCACGCGGTGAACTCTTGCCATGCGAGATGATGGAAACGCCCTGCACACCGAGCAGTGGCGCGCCGCCGTGCTCGTCGGCATCGAGATGCGTGAGCGCCTTCGTAAGATGACCCGCGTCGAGCCCTGCGACGTCCGCGACCATGCGAATGAGCGTCGGGGCGAGGCTTTCGTAGAACTTGAGCAGTACGTTGCCGACAAATCCGTCGCAAATAACGACGTCGATTGGGCCGCGGTCGCAGACGCCCTTGGGCACATCGCGTCCTTCGACGTTGCCGATGAAGTGAAGCCCGGACTGGATGAGTCGCTGATGCGCCTCTTTCACCACGGCATTTCCCTTCTCCGCTTCTTCACCGATCGACAGCAGCCCGATCGCCGGGTTGGTGCGGCCGAGCAACGCGCGGGCGTACACGTCGCCGATGCGCGCAAACTGGACCAGCTCTTCTGCGGAGCAGTCGACGTTGGCGCCGGAATCGAGGACCAGGACCGGCTGCGCTGACGTCGGGAAAACCGTCGCGATTGCAGGGCGCGTGAGCCCCGCGTGCAATTTCAGCAATACCAGCGACGCGGCCATCTGCGCGCCGGTATTTCCAGCCGAAACGAACCCGTGCGCCTGCCCTTCAGCGACGCGCTTGAGGCCGATGACCATGGAGCTCTTGGTCTTACCGCGTAGTGCGACGGTCGGCTTGTCAGTCATCTCGATGACGTCGGGCGCATCGATGAGATGCAGACGCGCGCGCTGATGCGCGAGCGCCGAGAGCTCACCGCTTAAAAGCGTCTGAAGCTCGGCCTCGATTTGGCCCGTACGGCCAACGAGTTCGATGTCGTGTTCGGGAGCGAGCGATGCGAGCGCATGAAGAGCGCCCGCAATGGGGGCCCGGGGAGCAAAATCGCCCCCCATGGCATCCACCGCGATGCGCGCCAAACTTACGCTTCCTGCGCGGTTACTCGCTGCTCACCCGCGTAGAAGCCGCAGGCGGCGCACACCCGGTGCGGACGCTTGGCGGTGCCGCACTGCGGGCACGACTGGATGACAATCGCCGGCGCCGTCTTGTGCGTGTTACGGGCGCGCTTGCGACGCTTTGATGTACGGCGCTTTGGTACGGCCATAAGAGCCTGACCTGAACGTTCGAGACAAGAAAATCCGTCAGGCGTCCGAACCACGCGAAGCGCGCAGTCCTGCCCAACGGGGATCAGTGGCCGGAGCACACGTGCACGCCCCGGTATTGCGATCGGCGCCACAAGTGGCGCACAGCCCCAGACAGTCATCCTTGCAAAGCGCAAACGCGGGAACGGCCAGCAGCCACTCCTCACGCAATGCAGGACGCAAATCGAGCTCACGGGCGCCAGGCGGAATCGGAACAACGTCGTCCTCCTCGGCCTCGTCCAATCCGGCCTCGGCAAACAGGAGCGTAACGTCACCCGACACCGGTTTGGTCACATCGACCAAACAGCGGCGACACGTAGTTTGTATAGAGCCTTCTAAAACGCCGCTGAAGTAAAAGCGGCCCTGTCCGGCACCGGAAAGGCGGCCTTGCACGTGAACTCCGGCACCAACCGGACGCGCATCGTCGTCTTCCCAGACCGGATCCACCCCTTCAAGCGTCCCTTCGACGCTCTCGGCGCGGGCTTCCAGACTGCGGATGTCAAAGCACAGCATAGCCATGAAACGTAGAGCGGCAGCCCCTCTGACACAAGGGCCGCCGCGCTATCCGACCGACGTCCAAGTGGTGCACAGACGCAGAGTTAGAGCAACCTCACAACGACTCGCACTCGGCAAAGAAGAACCCACCTTCGCGGACCGCGTTTTCGTCGGAATCGGATGCGTGGATCGCATTCCGACCCTTCGACTCGGCGTACAGTTTCCGAACCGTTCCCTCGGCCGCCTCGGCCGGGTCAGTCGCGCCGATCACGGTGCGGAGAGTGGCAACCGCGTCATCGCGTTCTAGAACCATCGGCATGCACGGGCCGCTAGTCATGAATTCAACCAGTTCAGCATAGAACCCGCGCTCGCGGTGCACGCCATAGAACTCGCCGGCCTGTGCGGTGGTCAGGTGCATCACGCGCGCCGCCTTGAGCGTGAACCCCGACTCCTCGAGGAGTGCGATGATGAGCCCGGCCTTTCCGTTGGCGAAAGCATCCGGCTTGATGATGGTAAGGGTGCGACGACCGGCCATGTGTCAGGATCCTATGAGTTTGCGAACGATGTCCCCGCGGGTCAGGAAGCCGACCAACTTGCCTTCCTTCACGACGGGTACCCGGTCGACGTCCTTGTTGAGCATGAGGGACGCCACCTCAGCAAGCGGCTGTTCCGGGGCGACGCAGAGGACTTGACGGGTCATCGCGTCGCGCACCGTGCGCCGTGCCGAGGAGGGCGGCAGGGACGCGACCGCGCCCCCAGCGCGCGGAAGATAGTGGCTTAGAAGGTCGCGCAGCAGTTCGCGTTCGCTGAGCATGCCGATCACCCGTTCGCCGGCATCCACGACCGGGAGGCCGCCCAGTCCGGCCCGGAGCATATCGAGCACCGCACCCCGGAGCGGCGCGTCCGGGCCAACGGTACGCGGGCGTTCCGTCATCAGGTCCCGAACGCTGAGCTGAGCCGGCAGTACGACGTCGTAGAACGCCGGCAACGCTGCGATCGCGACGGCGTCAGGGGCTTCGAGCACGGCCGCCACCACGCTCGCCTTCGACAAGACACGCGCGAAGGCACCGACCACCTGCAGATGCTTGCCGACGTGTCGCGGTGGTGAGCAGACGAGTACCACAATGCGGGCACACTGCGTCTCGTCGTCGCCCAACTCGCGGCAAACCGGACGCGGTGCGACTCCGATTGCGACCGCGAGTTCGCGCACGGCGTCGGTACGGTAGTGCAGCACGAATGCGCGATCACTGAGGCCGACGATGTCTTCGGTGCGGGCTTCTTCCACGCGTTCGCTCAGCCGCTCCGCATCGAGCAGCACCCGATCAGTGACCAGTGTTTCGCCGAGCTTTGCGGCCGCTTCGACGAGGCTTGTCACCGTCAGCGGCAGGCGGACGCGCCGCGGCGATAGCACATCGGAGAGCCTTTGGGGATCGTTGTTCACGAGAATCGACGTGGAAGTAACGTGCAGGCGATGTGCCGGCTATGTGCGTGTTATAACGCGAACAACATGTGACAGAAACGACAACGGGCGGCCGGGCACGTGAGGTGCACGACCGCCCGCTTCATCGTGCCGGGATCAGGCGAGTCGTGCCTTGATCAAGTCGACAAAATCGACCGGGCGCTTTGCGACGCCCATCCCAGCGGCAAGGAACGCTTCGATCTTTTCGGCGGCGGTGCCTTCAGAACCGGAGATGATTGCACCCGCGTGGCCCATGCGACGACCCGGCGGTGCCGTCTGGCCGGCGATGAAACCAACGACCGGCTTCTTCATGTGTTCCTTGATGAACGTCGCGGCTTCCTGTTCATCGGTACCGCCGATTTCGCCCATCATCGCGATGGCCTTGGTCTGCGGATCGGCTTCAAACGCGGCGAGACAATCGATGAAATTCGTACCGTTGATCGGATCGCCGCCGATACCAACGCACGAGCTCTGTCCGATGCCGGCGCGCGTCAGCTGGTTGACGATTTCGTAGGTGAGGGTGCCGGAGCGCGACACAACGCCGACGTTACCGGGCAAGCAGATGCGACCGGGGATGATACCGACTTTCGACTGGCCCGGCGTGATGAGTCCCGGGCAGTTGGGGCCGAGGAGACGCGCGCCATGTTCCTTGACGTAGGGATAGACCTTCGTCATGTCGAGTACGGGCAAGCCTTCGGTGATGCAGACGATCAGCTTCACGCCCGCCGCGGCAGCTTCCATGATCGCGTCGGCGGCAAACATCGGCGGTACGTAGATGACCGACGTGTTCGCGCCCGTTGCCTGGACTGCATCGTAGACCGTATCGAAAATCGGCACCGTGCCTTCGAACGTCTGCCCGCCCTTCCCGGGCGTCACACCGGCAACAACCTTCGTGCCGTATTCGATCATCTGCTTGGCGTGGAACGAGCCGTCGCGGCCCGTGATCCCCTGGATGATCAATTTGGTGCCGCTGTCGATGAAGATGCTCATGCGGCCGCTCCCTTGGTCGCGAGTTCGACAGCGCGCTGCACGGCAGCGTCCATGTCATTCGACGCGGCGAAGCCGTTGTCCGTCAGAATCTTCACGGCGATCTCCTCGTTCGTGCCGGTGAGACGAATGACGATGGGCACCTTGAGCGGATTGGCCTTGGTCGCAGTGACGATGCCATTGGCAACGTCATCCGTGCGCGTGATGCCGCCAAAAATGTTGAACAAAATGCACTTCACGTTCGGATCCGAGGTGATGATGCGCAGTGCGTTGACCACCTTCTCCGGATTCGACGAACCGCCGATGTCGAGGAAGTTGGCCGGATCGCCGCCGTAGTACTTCACGAGATCCATCGTCGCCATGGCGAGACCAGCGCCGTTGACGACGCAACCGACGTTTCCGTCAAGCTTGATGAAGGTCAGATTGGCCTTGCGTGCATCGACTTCACTCGGCGCTTCCGACGATTCATCGCGCAGTGCCGCAATTGCCGGCAAGCGATCGAGTTCGTTGTCGTCGATGACCATCTTGCCATCGACGGCGATCAGTTCATTCGTCGGCGTCATCACCAGCGGATTGATTTCTGCGAGCGAACAGCCGGCGGCCATGAATGCGTTGTACAGCTGCGTCATGATCTTTGCCGCCTGACGCGCGAGCTTGACATCCTTGTAGAGGAAGAAGCCCATGCGCATCGCTTCAAACGAGAGCAAGCCGTACCGCGTGTCCACCGGGTGGTAAAGAATCTTTTCCGGCGTGGTCGCGGCGACTTCTTCGATATCGATACCGCCCGCGGCGCTCACCATGAATACCGGCTTCTTGGTGGCACGGTCGACGATAATGCCGACGTACGCTTCCGACGCGATGTCGGCCGCCGTGGTGACGAGCACCTTCTCGACCACGAGATCCTTGATGGTCATGCCGAGGATTGCGGTCGCCTTCTCGCGCGCATCAGCGGGCGTCTTGCAGAACTTCACACCACCTGCTTTGCCGCGTCCACCAGCATGCACCTGCGCCTTGACCATGACGGCAGTGCCCAATCGCGCTGCGATGGCCTCTGCCTGCTCTGGTGTCGTTGCGATCTCACCGGCCGGGATCGGCACACCCGCCGCCCGCAACAGCTCTTTCGCCTGATACTCGTGAAGATTCACGCGCGCTCCGAATCGAAGGAAAAATTGTCGTAGAAACTTACTGCGGCGGTCTGCCCAACACCTTCCCGAGGCTGTCGAACGCTGCCCCGAACCGCGTCCAGTTGCCACTGCGCATCCCTTGGCGCATGGACTCGTACAAGCGCGAGACCAGCACGTCTCGGGGCTCGATTTCATAAGATGATGCACCGGACAACGGACGCGTCGGCACGCGCAGTGAACCTACGCGCACCACAGCCTCCGCGACCGTCGCACCGATTCCAACACGTCCGTCTTCCGCGACCGCCACACGGCTGACGACGGACGTCCCATCTGCCCGATTCCACTGCAAGGGTTGGATCAGCACGGGTCCGTGATCGCTCATCACAACCTGCAGACGTCCTGTTCGCATTCGTGGCTCGCGACGACTGCCATCGGGCACGAGGGTACGTGCGCTGTCGAGCGCTGCGCGCACCTGCTCCGTGATCGAGCTCCAAAGTTGACGCGGCACCGTGGTGCTATCCCAGTAGGTCCGACGATAGCGGCCACCGACGGCGGTGATGACGCCGCCCAGCTGGTCGCCGGTGTCGAGCAACGGGACGCTCCAGGCGACCACCGCCCCCGAGTCTGCCATGAGGACGTGCGCCGGTGGTCCGTCGCCGGCGAAGGCGCTGTCCGGTAGATGACGGGCCACAGCCCCTTCGATACGAGACCCGTACCGAGCAAACGTGCGGAGCTGCGCAATCGCTGACTCAGTTGCCGGTGGCAGTCGGTCGACGAGTGTGGAAGGCAGTTCAGATGCGCGAATGAAAACGCCTGGGACCCGCGCCATCCACGTGCGCGCGATCGGATCAGGATGGTCGGCGCTGATGAATCGCACACGACCTGAGTTGGCGTCAACAAGTGCCGTGGCAGCGAAGCGAAAATAGCTGCGGACTTCGCCGCGGATCTGCCAACGCTGACTGAGCGGATAGCCGTCGGAGGTGCTGTACAGATTGACGGTCCAGTAGAGCGTGCCCTCGTGCACTAACGGCAACACCTCTTCGCTTTGCACGAAGATCGGTGCCAGCAACGCCAATCGTTCGCGCACATCGCGTTGCGATACATACACGGTCGGCGCTTCGCCGGCTCCGCGCGCGTCCAGCAAGTCCGGGTCGCGCGCAGCCCATGCGTGCGCAATGCGCAAGGCCGTCGTCTGCAACGGCGTGCCGAGGATGCTGCCGGTCGGATCCGCCATCAGACGGTGGCCGCGCAATCCTGGTGCAACGGCCGGTTCGTGCAGCGAGTCCGGATCACTCGCGTCGCTCGTCAGGTCGATGGTGCTATCGCGCACGACAGGTCGTGTTGCGTCGACGACAGTGAGCAACCAGCGCGTCGCGCCGTTGATCGGACGTCGCACGACGAGCGCTGAAATATTTGCGCCCTCGCCAACGCCCCATGCAGCGTGCGTAGGCATCACAGTGTTGCGCCCATCGTCGCCCGTGCGCGTCTGCAGCATCGAAGCATCCCAGACACTGATCGACTTTGCCAGCTCGGTGCGAAGAACTTGCGTTCGCGGCGCCGCAGGCGACTCATCAGCCGTGTGAATCGCGTCGACGTCATACGCACGCCGGCTGACGAGGGTACGGGTTGCGAGATAGTCCAGATCACGCCTGCCGGGTTCGCCGATCAGATTGCCGCGCGCCACCAATGCGGGGAGGACGTGTCGCAATCCGAGTGCACCGCCAAGCACGACGGTGAGTACGATGAATGCGACTCGCAACTGGCCGATCCATCCGGCGCGAAGCAGTACAATTGCGGCAATGCCACTCAACACCGACATGAACAGATCGGTGCGTAGCGTGATCACATGATCGACGCGCAGGAACAGGCCGTCCTGGCCACTGCCATATCGCAACAGATCGAAAGAATCGAGGCGGTAGCTCCACGCCAGCAGAAACAGGACGATCGCGCCGAGTGCACTCAGATGACGCCGCACATGCGACGACGCAGCGATACGCCGGCCTTCGAGTCTGAGGCTGCGGGTGAGCGCGTACAACACCATCACCATCGTGCCAATCGCGACAACGCTCACCAACGCCCACACGTACATGGTCTCTTCGAGCGGCAACCAATACACGTAGAATCCCAGGTCGCGATCGAGAAATCCTTCGATCTCACCAAACGCGATTCCGTGTCGCGCCATCGCGACGTCGGTCCAGTTGGTGAGCGGCGCCGCGAGGCCAATTCCGATCAATCCAGCCAGGACGACGGTGATCGAGAGCAGACGACGACCGGGGATCATTGCCGTCAGCTCGATATTGGCGACGCGCGATGGCACCGCGACCGCGAGAATCGTACGGCGCACCGCATGCAGATTCGCGAACGCGAAGAGTGACCCGACGAGCCACGCGCCGCCTTGCAGCAGCACCGTGTCGGTGGCGCGCTCCCACCAGAGTGCGGGCACACCCATCGCGGTGAACCACGCGTGTTCGACAACAAGCGTGGTGACCGCGCGGCCGAGTAGCAGCAACACGGCGGCGGTGGCGATGCCGACAATCAGCCAGCCGCGCGCGCGCATCGTCAAAGTGGCTCGCGACCGATCAGAGTTGCACGCCCTGCGCGCGCATCCACCCTTCCATCTCATTGCGGATCTCGTCGAGGCGTGCCTGCGTGCGAGCCTCGAAACGCGCAACGATCACCGGCTGTGTATTTGACGCCCGAAACAGTCCCCAACCATCGCCGAAAAGCACGCGCACACCGTCGACGTCGATGACCTGGTGCGTCGACGTAAAGTGTGCGATCGCCTTCTGCATGATAACAAACTTCGTTTCATCGTCGGTGTCGATCCGCAGCTCCGGGGTCGAGACAAACGGTGCGACATCTGACAACAGCTCGTCAACACGTTTGCCGGAATCGGCGATGATGCGCAACAGTCGCGCGGCACCATAGAGTGCGTCGTCGTGTCCGTAAAAGCCTTCGGTGAAGAACATGTGCCCGGACATCTCACCAGCGATCGGCGCGTGCGTCTCCTTCATCTTGTCTTTGATGAGGGAGTGTCCCGTCTTCCACATCACGGCGACGCCGCCGGCCTTTTCGATTTCGTCGGACAGCGCCTGCGAGCACTTCACGTCGAAGATGATCGGCTGCCCCTTCCCTGTGCGCGCGAGTACATCGCGAGCATACAGAATGAGGATATGATCGCCCCAGATGATGGTGCCGTTCTTGTCCACTACACCGATGCGATCGGCATCGCCGTCGAATGCGACACCAATCTCGGCGCCTTCACGCTTCACCGCGTCGATCAGGGCGGCAAGGTTCTCCGGGACCGTGGGATCGGGGTGGTGATTGGGAAACGTGCCGTCGCTTTCCGTGAACAGGCCGATCCCATCGACGCCTAACGCGCGCATCAACTGCGGCGCAACGAGTGCACCGGCACCATTGCCGCAATCGTACACCACGCGGAGTGGCGTTCCGTCAGCGTGCGCGAGAGGTCCGATACGTTCGGCGATGTCGGCGACGTACCGATCAATGACGTCGACACGCGTGACCTTGCCCGCTCCGCTCGGGAACACACCACCAAGGATGAGCTGATACAGTACCTGAATTTCAGTCCCGTGCAGCGAACCGGTCCCGACACACATCTTGAAGCCGTTGTACTCGGCCGGATTGTGCGAGCCGGTGATCTGAATGCCGCCAACCACGGGTTCGTGGTGCAACGTCCAGTACAACAACGGCGTGGGGACTACGCCCACATCGACAACATCGATACCGCACTCGGTCAATCCACGCACCAACGCGTCGCGGAGGGCATCGCCACTCGGCCGATTGTCGCGACCGACTGCCACGGCCCCGATGATCCCCTTCCCTGCGAGGTAAGCGGCGTATCCACGGCCGATACCGTATGCAACGTCTACCGTGAGATCGCGACCGACTATGCCGCGGACGTCATACTGGCGAAAGATTGTCTGACTGATCGACATGATGGGCACGAACAGAGGGCAAAGTCAGCGCGACGTGGTACGCCGCGCGAACGGCAATCAGCGAGCGAAACTCGCCGTATTGAGCGGACGCGGTTTGGGCGCGCCCGGCGCGCCCACAGTTGCCACGAGACTCTGCGGCATTGCCCGACGCGCGAGGCGTGCGACCGGCGTGGGGTATACACCAAAGGCGAGCAATGCGATCGCCGTGAATGCGATGAGTCCTTGCGTGAGTGCATTCGACGATGGCACTGCAGCGCCTTCTGCGCGTGGCCGCATGAACATCGCCGAGACGACTGATAGATAGTAGGCCGCGGAAACCACACTGCTGAGGACGAGGACGACGGCGAGGGTCGTCTGCGGCGCCCGCCCGTTCAGTGCCGCCTGCAAGAGATACCACTTCGCAAAGAAGCCCATGCCACCCACGAGCGGCATGCCGAGGAACGCGAGGAAGAA
>JBKJTE010000265.1:0-6597 GCA_046590495.1 Gemmatimonas sp.
TTTCGCCGACGCCGATGTACTTGATCGGCTTCTTGAGGATGCCATAGATGGAGAGCGCCGCACCACCGCGGGCGTCGCCGTCCATCTTGGTGAGGATCACGCCGGTGACGCCGAGTCGCGCGTCGAACCCCTGGGCGATCTTCACCGCGTCCTGGCCGGTCATGCCGTCAGCGACAAACAGAATTTCGTCGGGCTTGATCGCGGCCTTGAGCCGTTTGAGCTCGTCCATCATGTCGGCGTCGATCTGCAGACGGCCGGCGGTATCGATGATGACGACACGATCGCGCGCGCGCATGCCCTGATCGACACCGGCCTTCGCGATCTTCACGACGTCCTTGGTCGTGCGATCCGCGTATACCGGCACGTTCAACTGCGTGCCCAAAGTTTCGAGCTGGTCTATGGCAGCGGGACGGTAAACGTCTGCCGCAACCAGCCGCGTGGCCTTGTTTTCGGCGACAAGACGCCGCGCAAGTTTCGCCGCTGTGGTCGTCTTACCCGAACCCTGTAAGCCGACCATCATCACGATCGTTGGCGGAACCGTGCTGACCTTGAGCCCCTCACGACGTTCACCAAGCATCGCGGTGAGTTCGTCGTGCACGATCTTCACCAGCTGCTGGGCCGGCTGGATCGTTTTGATCTGCAACACGCCAACGGCCTTCTTCTCGACGCGTTCGAGAAACTCACGCGTGAGCGCGAAGTTGACGTCCGCCTCAAGCAGAACCCGGCGAACTTCGCGCAGGCCATCCTTGATATCTGCGTCGGTGAGGACGCCACGTCCGCGAAGCTTCGCGAAAACGTTGCCTAGTTTGTCTGATAGCTCGTCGAACATAGACCTGAAACGCTAACGGGGCGTGACGGCGGGTACAACCTCGGCTCATTATTGTTTGCCGGGGGTTCGACTATCACTAGATTGGCCCATTCGGTGTGGTGGCCCTTTCACCTGCCGAGACTTGGAAGCGAAGACGCGTCACCTGCCGTGCCGCCAGCTTCGGTCCCAGTTCCTCTCGCCAGACTCCTGTGTCGCGATCGACTCCGCGTTTCCCGGCTATTTCGATGCCTCGCGGCCAGCGCAAGGAAGAAATCCTTCGCGCCGAGCTGCCGCCGACCTTGCCATTGATGGCCCTCCGGTCGACGATCGTGTTCCCGTTGGGTACGATCGCAGTACAGATGGGCGCCCCCGAAAATCTGGCGCTGCTGCGCGCGCATGAAGAGTCCGGGCTGATCGTCGCGCTGGTGGTCGCCGCAGCGGAGAACGACGACGCAATCGATCCGCACAATTTTGTGGGACGCGTCGGTGTGGCCGCGCGCGTCCACGAGCGTATCAACCTGCCGGGCGAGACGGTACAAATCACCCTGCAGGGACTACGTCGCATCACGATCGACGCGATCGACCAGGTGAATCCGTTCGCCATCGCGCGCGTACAGGGGGCGAAAGAACTCCCGGCCGACCCGAACGAACTCGATGAACTCGTCGCGCGCACCGTCTCGGCTGCCGAGACCCTCTCCGAACTCGTCGATCGTATTCCAAGCGAGGTCCCGCAGATCTTGAAGATGAATGTCTCGGACCCGGGGCGCTTTGCAGACCTCGCGGCGACGAACATGAATCTGCGTATCGCGGACAAGGAAGAAGTGTTGCAACGCCTCGATATCGGTCAACGCATTCGCTTCATTCTCTCGCGTCTGGAGCGCGAAGTGGCGCGTGCGCGCGTCATGGACGACGTGAAGAAACAGACGGAAATCAAGATCGAGCAGCATCAGCGGGAGTTCTATCTGCGCCAGCAGTTGCGCGCGATTCAGTCAGAGTTGGGTGAAGCGGATCCGAACGAGAAGGAATCGGTCGATCTGTTGCGCCGCATCGAAGAAGCGAAGCTGCCGGAGAAAGTGGCGTCCGAAGCGCGTCGCGAGACGGAACGGCTGCGTATGCTGTCGCCGGCGTCGAGCGAGTATCAGGTACTCCGCACATACCTCGACTGGGTGCTGGCCCTGCCGTGGAATAAACGCAGCTCCGACGATCAGAGTATCACGCTCTCGACTGTTGAAGCGGCGCTGGAAGATCGCCATTACGGGCTCGACGAAGCGAAAGAGCGCATCATCGAGTATCTCGCCGTCCGCAAACTCCGCGGCGGTGATCCGACGGGCCCGATCCTCTGCTTCGTCGGTCCGCCAGGTACGGGCAAGACATCACTCGGTGAGGCGATCGCGAAGGCCATCGGACGCGAGTTCTATCGCATCTCCGTCGGTGGAGTGCGCGATGAAGCAGAGATCCGCGGGCACCGTCGCACGTACGTCGGCGCGATGCCCGGGCTGCTCATTCAGGCGCTGCGTCGCGTTGCCGTGCGCGATCCGGTCATCATGATCGACGAGATCGATAAGATGACGTCCAGCTCCAGCGGCGATCCAACGGCCGCGATGCTCGAAGTGCTCGACCCGTCGCAGAATACAAGCTTTGTCGACCATTATCTGAATCTGCCGTTCGATCTGTCGAGCGTGCTCTTTATCTGCACTGCCAACAATCTCTTCGACATTCCGAACGCACTGCGCGATCGTCTCGAAGTGATTCGTATCGCTGGCTACACCATCGAAGAAAAAGTCGAGATCGCGCAGCGTTATCTGATGCCGCGACTGCTCGAAGACCATGGTCTGATTCCGGAGGACATTCACGTTCCGGAATCGGTGCTTGGCTTCATCACCAGCCGCTATTCGCGCGAAGCCGGTTTGCGTACCTTCGAACGCTCACTGGCGTCGTTGTTGCGCAAGCGCGCGCGTGCAAAAGCCGACGGTGACGAAAGTAGCTGGGAGATGACCGCTGAACGCGTCGAAGAAATACTCGGCACGCCACGCTTCGCGATGGAAGAGGCGGAAATGGAGCCCGAGATCGGCGCAGTCACCGGCCTCGCGTGGACTTCGACCGGTGGCGACATCATGACCATCGAAGCGCTGCGCATGGCGGGCAGCGGCAAGCTCACCGTCACCGGTCAACTCGGCGACGTGATGCGAGAATCGGTGGACGCCGCGTATTCGTTTGTGCGCTCGCGTGCGAGTCTGCTTGGTATCGCAGAACGTGAATTCAGCGAAGCCGATTTGCACCTGCACTTCCCGGCCGGCTCCATTCCAAAAGACGGGCCGTCCGCCGGCATCGCGGTCACACTCGCCCTCGCCAGTGCACTGTCACGCAGACCAGTGCGGCGCGATCTCGCGCTCACCGGCGAAGTCACGCTCCGCGGACGTGTGCTCGAAATTGGTGGCGTAAAGGAGAAGGTGCTCGCCGCGTATCGTGCGGGACTTCGTGAAGTGATCCTTCCCAAGGGCAACGAGAAGGACGTACGCGATGTCCCCGCCGAAGTGCGTCAGAAGATGGCCTTCACATTCGCCAGTTCGATGGACGAAGTGCTGCGACTCGCACTCCTGCCGCTTCCGGATGCGCATCCCGCGGACGCACCGCCGCAAGTCGATGCGCCGATCGCCGATTCCCATCCGGCGGATTCGCCCCCTGCAGACTCACATCCGGCCGACCGACCGGCACGCCCGCGCAACAATCGCGAACGTATCGGTGCCGAAGCGGGCGAGAGCTGAGCGCCGAAACTCGCCGATCAGAATTGCTTGCTGACGATGTAGAGCAGCACGCCGACGAGTCCGCCAACAATAGTGCCGTTGATGCGAATGAATTGCAGATCGCGACCGATCTGCAATTCTATTTTGCGTGAAGTCGCGTTTGCATCCCATGCAGCAACCGTGCTGGCGATGAGCTTCGCCACCTCTTCGCGCGCCTGCTCGACGGCATAGGTCACGATCTCCACAACCCAGCCATTCACTTTGGCGGCGAGCTCGGGATCGTCGAGCACTTTGTGGCCGAGTCCCGTCAACCATCGTTCGATCTGATCAGGCTCGCTCTCCGCGTCGTTCGCCAACTTTTCGGCGTAGCCCGTGAGGCGCTCCTTCACATCGGTCCACACCGAGCGCGAGAACTCGCCGACCGACGGATGGTTCAGCAACTCGAGCTTGAGCTGTTCGGCCTTGGTAATCACTTCAGGATTGCTGCGCAGCGAAATGACAAAACGATCCACGGCTTCGTCGTAACGCACGCGTAATGGATGATCGGGATCGGCGGCCACCGCGACGAGCGTCTTCTCCACCCCGCTGACAATCTTGTCGCCCAGCCGGCTCTCGACGGCGCCAGGTACCCACCACGGACTTTCGGCTTTCACGCGCTCGCGAATCATCTCCTCATTCTCTTCGAGGAAACGGGCGGCAAGGCGCAGTGCATCGTCCAGCAACGTCTGGTGACGACCGCCCGCAGTGAGCAGTTCGAACACGCGCGCGATGAGCGGCGCGACCTGCAGCGTACGGAGGCGCGAAACGATGCCGCGATCGACCACGGCCTGAACGTCTTCGTCTTTCAGGACGGCCGTGGCACCGACAAGCCCACGTGCAACGTGCTGCGCGAGTGTGCGACTGTGCTCGGGTTGGGCCAGCCACGAGGCCGCGCGCTCGCCGAGCTTCATGCCCTGTAGCTTGCTGGCGACGACGTCACGCGTGAGAAAATTGCGCTGCACGAAGTTGCCGAGTGCGGTACCGATGCGGTCTTTGCGCGCGGGGACGATGGCGGTGTGCGGGATCGGAATGCCGAGCGGATGGCGGAAGAGCGCCGTGACGGCAAACCAATCCGCGACGCCGCCGATCATTGCAGCTTCAGCAAAGGCGCGGATGTAGCCAAGCCATGGGAAACGCGCTTCGTAGAATCTCGTGACGACGAACAGCACTGCGACGCCCACCAGCATCAGCGTCGCGACGCGTTTCATGCGCATCAGGCGAACGCGCTTGATCTCGTCGTCGGCGGTGAGTGCGAGGCCGGGTGGCAGTCGGGCTGACATGGCAGACCGTACGGAATCGCGGTCGCCGGAGTTTGGAGCAGCCATCACGCTCAGTGGCCGAGTGTGACGCGCTTGAAGTCGATCAGGCGCTCACTGATCGCGGCCGGCGCGTCGAGGAAGAAGACCATGGCGCGACCGTCAACCTTTGTCATTTCCATGGTGACGGTGCGTGCGCCGTGCGTCCCCTTAGCGTCGATGTCGAAGCGTCGTGTGGTCGCGCCTGACGCAATAGTAGGCTTGCCCATCTCGTAGCGACGACGTGCAGCGTCACCCATCAGATCGAGAAAGTCTGCCGCATCCACGGGCGAGTCCCACACTGTAGCCCACGCGACGGCATCGCCCTGTGGCGTGTTGATCAGCGCGTAGCGATCACCATCGAGTCCACCCGCCGCCCGACGTGCCGTCGCTTCGTCCTTGAGATGCTGCACCAGCACGAGCCGTGTTTCGAACTCACCAAACGTGTTGGTGAACGCGACCTTGCCAACGGTCGGCGCCGGGAGCGTCACCTCAACCGGAACGTCGCGCTTGGTCTTGTCGCCGGTGAAGTACGCCGCGTCGTTGAGAATCTGCTTGGTCGATGCAGGCAGGTCGGTCAGAAGCTCGCGTTCCGGGCGTTTCTCGATGAAGCGGCGCACGAAGTCAGCGCCGCCCAAGTACGGGAAGAGCATCCCTTCGCGAATGGCGCGCGGTGCGGATGCAAAGACCGGCATACCACCTTGCCCGTCGCGAATGACGTCGCGTATGCGATCCCAGCCACCGGGCATGCTGAGCATCGGGCCGATGTTCGGATCGAGGCGGAACTGATTGAAGACCGCCTGCCCTTCGAGAATCGCCTGCGCGGCAGCCTGCCGATCTGCATTGTCGACCGCCCCTTGAATGCTGTCGACCTTCACGTACTGATCTTGCAGCGCGTGCACGAGTTCATGCGCGATCGTTTGATCGAGCAGCGCCTTCGGTGCGCCGTCGACAACGTACAGCACCTTCGTGGCGGGATCATAGAAGCCGATCACCTGCTCTTCGAGCAGTCGCTGCAGCAGCGCGCCCAGATCGAGCGTGTCGGGGATGAGACCGAGCACGCGATAGACGCCCTGTTGGCCGGCGAGCTGGGTCTTGGCGCGCTCACTCGAGAGCTGCTTCATGAGAAACGCGGCGACGTCGGCGCGCGACTTCTTCTCGAGCTTTGGCGGCGTCTTGAACTTCATCCCGAGCTGCTTTTCAAGCTTCGGGACGACGTCGTTCACGACATCGCTGTACGGACTGTCGCTGCTGGTGGCAGCCCTGCGATCACACCCCGCGCTCGCGGCGAGGAGCGAGGTGAGTGCAACGGCGAGTGCTATCGTGGCCGCGCGTGTTGCGCGAGCGGGATGGAGCGGCGGGATGATGCGATTCGGAGAGATTTCGGTCACGTCGGGAAGGCGCGCTGCATGTACCAGGCAATGAGGCGGTCACCCCAAAGCAAGGCAAGCATCGCAGCAGGCGCAAGGAACACGCCGAATGGCACGTCGGGAAACGCAAACTCCGTTCCGTTGCGCCTGGCCTTCACCCAGATCACCGGTCCCACGACAAACAGAAAGAAGGTTGCACCGACAAACGCACCGCCAATGATGGTCAGCAGCGCGCGCTCAGGGCCCAAGGCCGCGCCGACAACGGCCATCAGTGTGGTGTCGCCAAATCCCATGGCTTCGCGCTTCATCGCAACTTCGGCCAACCAGCCGATGATGGTGAT
>JBKJTE010000130.1:0-40127 GCA_046590495.1 Gemmatimonas sp.
CATCTGTGACGTCCTCGACGAGTTGGTGCCCGATGCCGCAATCGGCCAACGGCGCCAGTTGATCGAGTTCGTGACGGACCGGCCTGGACACGACTTGCGCTATGCCATCGATGCGTCGCGCATCCAGCAGGAGCTCGGATGGCGACCGCTCGAATCGTTCGAGTCGGGGCTGCGCAAAACGGTACAATGGTATCTCGATAATCAGCGCTGGTGTGAACGCGTACAGAGTGGTGCCTATCGTGGCGAACGTCTCGGACTTGGAGCAACATCGTGAGTGAGCGCTGCGGCATCATCCTCGCGGGCGGCGCGGGCACGCGTCTACATCCGACCACGCTGGTCGTCAGCAAACAGTTGCTGCCCGTGTACGACAAGCCGATGATCTACTATCCGCTGTCCACGCTGATGCTCGCCGGCATTCGGGACATCCTGCTCATCTCCACACCGCAGGACCTGCCGCGATTTCGCCAACTGCTTGGCGACGGTTCGCAGTGGGGACTCTCTTTTCGCTACGCCGAACAAGCGCAGCCGAATGGCTTGGCACAGGCGTTCGTCATCGGCCGCGAGTTCATCGGCACCCGACATTCCACGCTCGTGCTCGGCGACAACATTTTCTACGGCGCGGGGCTCATCGACCAACTGCGTCGTGCCGCAGCGCGGCCGACCGGGGCGACGGTGTTCGGCTATCGGGTCCGCGACCCGGAGCGATATGGAGTTGCCGAATTCGACGACCAGTTCCGTGTAGTGTCCCTGGAGGAGAAACCGGCCAAGCCGCGATCGAACTACGCGGTCACCGGTTTGTATTTCTACGACGAACACGTCGCCGAAATCGCCGCGCAGCTCAAGCCATCGGCGCGAGGTGAGTATGAAATCACCGATCTCAATCTCGAGTATCTCAAGCAGGGCGCACTGCAGCTCGAGGTCATGAGCCGCGGTACGGCGTGGCTGGACACGGGGACGCAGGAATCGCTTCATGATGCGTCGAGCTTTGTGCAGGCGGTCGAACGGCGTCAGGGACTCAAGATCTCCTCACCCGAGGAGATTGCGTGGCGATTGGGCTACATCGACGACACCCAACTCGAAGCGCTGGCGCGGCCGCTCGGAAAGAGCGGCTATGGCGACTATCTCCGCGCGCTCATCAAGGATGGCGGGCAGGGCGCACTCTTCGGCTGAAAATGCGCCCTGCGTGTGCGAGGAGCTGCTAGCGGCGCGACAAGACGACTACGGTGGCCAGCGCGGTCAGCGTTTGCACTACAGTGGTCAACGTCGAGAGCGCCGAACCGGGCAGTCGATCGCCGTGCGACGGCACCACGACTGTTGCTCCCGGCTTCGGTGTCGGATCGAGCGTGATGAGCCAGAAGAGTTTGTGCCGACTCTCGATCTTTCCGTTCGGCTGAATCACGTACGCCCGATTCGTATTCCCGCGTTCCGTTGCGCCACCAGCGGCGCTGAGATATGCGCCCAGTGATCTGCCGGTGGCGACGAGCGCGGTAGGCGCGTTCACTTCTCCGCGCACGGAGACCGTCTGCTGGCGCACCGGCACGAACAGCGAATCACCCTCTTCAAGAAACAGATTGTCGCGACCGTTCGGCGCGCGGAGCGCCACGGCGAGATCCACCCCAACGCGAATGCGCCGGCCGTCTCCCTCGAGGCGCAATGCTTCGTCAGCGATTGATCGAGCGCGCGTCGAATCTCCGAGCGAGTCGGGCCGGATCGCGCCGGGTTTGGCCGTCGCGACACGCACCCGATTCTGCACGTTGAGCGATTCCTTGATCCGGCGTGTGAAATAGCCCGCGCTCGCATCGCCCTGCGAGGTGATGCCACCGGCGCGGTCGATCAGGTCACTCAGTCGTTCATTCCGATTGCGCAACGTGTACTGGCCAGGGAAGCGCACTTCGCCCAGCAGTTGAACGGAGATCGGCAATCGCCAGTCCGGATTGCGCAGAATCAACACGTTGTCGTACGGTTGAAGCAGCTGCTCTTGCGCGCCGGGAGGCGCGACGCGTCCGTCGGCGAACAAGTAGCCCGAGTCGAGTGGTACCCGGATCGTTGTCGCGAGTGTGTTCGCGTCCCGCACTTCGGGCAGCCGTGCGATTTCCGCTTCGCGCAGGTATGCACTTTCGCTCAGACCACCAGCCAGCAAAACCAGATCACGCATGGTCATTCCCGCCCGCCACGGGAACCGACCACCATTCAACACCGCGCCGCCAATGGCGACATAGCGATCTGGTCGGAACGCGGTGCGGCTGTAGGCGATGATTTCATCGTCCTCCTGAAGCAACAGCGGTTCGACTGTGACGCCCGTGCTGTCGCGCAACGTGGCGCGCAACTGGATTCGAGTGGAGTCGGCCAGCAAACGCGAAACGAGGACACGACCAAGGTACGCGTCCGGCTTCACACCGCCTGCACGACGGAGCGCATCGGTGAGCGTGAGACCGGCGGCGAATCCTTGCGGTCCCGGACTCCACACGTGGCCGCTCACGACAATGCGATTGCGCACGCGGTCCGCGATGCCCGGAACGCGCAGCACGTCGCCATCCTCCAGCGCGAACGCAGGAGCGCTGCCCCCTGCGCCAAGCGGAATGTCGATGGACGCGCGATCGGCACCGCCGGCTGCGCGCGCGGTGCGCGGCAGAATCCGGTCGACGAGTACGCGACGGCCATTTGCTGTGACACGCAGACCACCAGCGGCGATGAGTGCATCGACCAGCGTTTCGCCCGCTTTGAGTTCGTACGTCGCAGGGCGAGTGACCTCGCCGTCGATGCGTACTCGCGCTCCGCGCACGGGCACGAACAGCACATCGCCCTGCTGCAGCCGCACATCCTGCGATGCGTCTCCGCGCAACAGATAGTCGTACACGTCGAGGTTTGCGACGGCCTTGCCACCGCGTCGGATTTCAACGCGACGCAACGACCCTCGCTCACTCGGCCCGCCGGCCGCGTAGAGCGCCGTCAACGCTGTTCCGGCAGATGACACGCGATACGCGCCGGGGGTGACCACGTCACCGACGACGAACACCTGATTGGAGCGAAGCTTCGATACGTTCAGCGAGAAATGCGTCGTCGCGCCGGCACCGCGTTGCACGCCGCTGTACACGCGGCCGAGCCGTGCGTAGAGCAGATCTTCGAGCTGGCCCAGCGTCAGATTCGCGACGCCGATCTGGCCAACTTGGGGAATGACGACAAACCCGCCGCGCGTCACTTCGAGCGTGTGCGCCGCCTCCACGTCCCCGGTCAGAATCAGCACCAGCTCGTCGCCGGGGCCGATGCGATACCCTGCGTCCACCGGACCATCGAGATTGGGCTGGAACCGCGTCGTGGCTTCGCGAAACAGCGCCAGTCCGAACAACTCCGCGCTGGCCGCCGAGAGCGTCTTGTCGCGAGAGGTCAGCGTATCGACCGCCAACGGGGCGGGGGCACGGCGCGGGCGATCGCCGAACATCGCCTGCATCTCTTCGATGTCCCGATCGTCGGCGAGGCCGAGCGCTCGAATGGCGGAGAAAACCGTTGTCGTCGAACCCGTCGCCGCGGCGGCATTGCCACCCTCCAGATACGCGTCGAGCAGATTCTCCGGATAGCCCTCCGCGCGGAGTCGCGCGCGCACCTGCGTCGGCGTCAGGCCGCTCGTGCCGATGCGATCGCGCAGCTGCGCCAGCAGTTCCGGGCGCGCCTGCAGCAGGGCCGCGGCGTCGGTCGCAGACGGGCGCGTGCTCTGCGTAACCTGCGCAGCGCTGCGCGATGGCAATCCGAACGAGAGCAGGGTAACGGCCAGTAATGCGTGATGCGGGCGCAGCGTCATGACGTAAGCAAGTGGACTGAAGGTCATACGCTCGCGGATGCCGCACCAGCGTCCGGAATCGTGCGGGACGGTGATGTCGGCGTTAGGACCCCCGGGTGTTCCGGCGGCGACATCGAAACGAAGTCCGTGCCGAAATCCTCGACCAAGGCGTGCATCGCCGATCTGAGCGCAGCCTCATCGATACCACGCTCAAGGTCCTGTAGCAACTGCTTCATACGTTTCTGCGCCAACAGCGGCACATCGGTCTTTCGAGCACGAAGCACCTTAGGATGTTCGGTAGGCGCGGCTTGCTCGCTGCCAAAGAACATCTCTTCGTACAGCTTCTCGCCCGGTCGCGCGCCGGTGAACCGGATCTCGATATCGACATCCGGCTCGAGTCCCGACAGCTGAATCAGGTCGCGGGCCAGATTCACGATCGGCACCGGCTCCCCCATGTCGAGACAGAACACTTCGCCGCCACCGCCCAGCACAAACGCCTGCAGCACCAGCTGCACGGCCTCGGGAATGGTCATGAAGTAGCGACGCATCTCGGGGTGCGTGACGAGCACGGGCCCACCGGCGCGAATCTGTCGCATGAACGTCGGAACGACCGAACCGCGACTACCAAGCACGTTGCCGAAGCGCACGGACACGTAGGCGTGGCCACTGTCGCGCGCGGCGATCTGCACGACCTGTTCGGCGATACGCTTCGACGCGCCCATCACGCTAGTCGGGCGCACGGCCTTGTCGGTGGAGATGAGCACGAGATGATGCACGTCGGCCGCGAGAGCGGCGTCGACCACGCTTTGCGTGCCGAGCACATTGTTGCGGAGTGCCTCGAGTACGTTCGCTTCCATCAGGGGCACGTGCTTGTGCGCGGCGGCGTGAAAGATCACAGCCGGTTTGTGCGTGCGAACGGTGCGCGCCATGGCGGCGCGGTCGCGCACATCGACGATCACCGGAACGGTGAGCAATCCGGGAAACGCGGTCCGCAGCTCCTGCTGAATCTCGAAGATGGAGTTCTCACCGCGACCGACGAGCACGATGCGCGCCGGATGCACCATCGCCAACTGGCGGCACAACTCCGATCCGATCGACCCGCCCGCGCCGGTCACCAATACCGTACGACCGTTGACGAGCGTGCGCACGCTTCCGGTGTCGGTTTCGATGGGCGCACGCTGCAACAAATCCTCGATCCGCACCTCACGCAGCTGCGACGCGACGTCGGTGCGCGTGATCATCTCGTGCAGCGACGGCACGGTGCGCGCTTCCAGACCGGCGCTTCGCGCGAGTTGGAGAATGTGGCGGATGACCGTACCCGGGGCCGACGGCATCGCGATAATGACATGCCGCACCCCAAGCGAATGCGCGGCACGCGGCAGTTCGGAAATGTTGCCCACGACCGGCAAGTCGCCTACAACAAGACCGCGCTTGCCCGGCTCGTCATCGAGGAAACCGATCGGTCGGAATCCGATCCGCGACTGCGAGAGCAACTCGCGCGCAGCCATCTGCCCTGAGGAGCCTGCGCCCACGATCAGCGCAGTCGGCAGCCCACGCTCAGCCGGACGGCGCTCGCGACGGCGCCTGATGAACCGCCCGGTGACGCGCGGCAAAATGATCGCGGCGGCCGCAAGCAGCGCATCGATCATCGAGACGCCGATGGGCATGCGGCCCGTCGACAGGCCGGTGCCGGAGATGAAAAACGTTCCGCACAGAACTGACAACCCGCCCGCGAACGCAGTGCCCGCCAGCAGTCGCTCCAACTCAGCGACGCTCGCCAGCGACCACACTCGACGATAGAGACCGATAAGCCAGTAGATCCCCAATCGCACCGGGACCATGATGGCCAGAAACCAGAAGAAAACTTCGCGGTTTCCGTCCGACCACCAGCTCACGCCCTCGAAGCGCGCGCTGTATGCGATCGCGCACGTCAGGACCAAGCCGATCGCATCGGAGGCGAACAGGTGTCGATTGCGCAGTCGTCCGCGCGCCACGTCGACAGCACTGCTCGAGCCAGTCGGTGTATAATTCGCTGCTGTCGTCAATCGAAGTGGGTTCTGGTCTTGAAACCGAAGTAGTGTCACACATCGATCCGCTGCAATAGGCTGGCAGGATCGCGCTCAGCCAAAGGTTAGCACAAGTTATGCCACCCTCGACGACTGAGCAACGCGCATGATCTTTGTCGGGAGGCCGGGCCGGTGTCGTTGACAGGACCTGCGTCGCACCCGCCGCGCGAAGAGCTCGATTTCGCACGGTCGACTGCGCCTGAGCCGCACCGCGATCGCACCAAGGCGATCTTGCTGGCGCACCCCGACGTACGGGCGCTCATTGGTCGAAATCCAGCAACGTTCGTGCTCATCGTCGTATCAGTCGTGTTACAGGTCACCGTCGCACTCATCGTCCGCGATACGTCGTGGTGGTGGGTGTTCCTTGCGGCGTACACGGTCGGCGCCCTCGCCGATCACGCGCTCTTTGTGATGGTGCACGAATGCGCGCACAACCTGGTGTTCCGCCGCACCTGGCTCAACACTGTCGCCGCCATCATCGCCAATCTCCCCCAGTTCTTTCCCTCGGCGGTGTCCTTCCGGCGCTACCACCTGAAGCATCATTCATTTCAGGGTGTGCATGAGCTCGATGCCGACCTGCCCAGCCGTTGGGAAGCGCGACTGATCGGCAACTTCGCCATCGGCAAAGCGCTCTGGCTGTTGTTCTTTCCGCTCTTTCAGATCACGCGGACCACTCGCACGAACGAGATCGCGCTCGTCGACCGATGGGTGGTCGTCAACTGGGTTACACAGGTCGCGTTCAACGCGTTGATCTGGTGGCTGCTCGGCCCGCGCGCGATGGCGTATCTCGTCCTCTCATTCTTCTTCTCCGTCGGGCTGCATCCCCTTGGTGCACGGTGGATCCAGGAGCATTACCTCACCGCTGGCCGACAGGAAACGTACAGCTACTACGGTCCGCTCAATCTGGTCGCGCTGAACGTCGGGTTTCACAACGAGCACCACGACTTTCCGTCGGTGCCGTGGAATCGGTTGCCCGAACTCAAGCGTGCCGCTCCCGAAGCGTATTCATCGCTCCACGCGCACTACTCATGGACTCGCTTGCTGTTGCGCTTTCTCTTCGATCAGGAACTCTCGCTCTTCTCGAGACTCATCCGCAAAAACCGCGGCGGAGTGCCATTGAACAGCGACGCGAACGCCGACGCCGAAATGCTCTTCGGTAAGAAGTAGTCCGAGGCTCACGGGGGGCGACACGTGGGCATCACTACTACACGCGCGTTACGATTCGATTTTTCGAAACACCAGCGACGCGTTGGTGCCACCAAAGCCGAACGAGTTGCTCATCACGGCATCCATGCTCGCTGCGCGCGCGACATTGGGCACACAGTCAAGTGCGATGGCCGGGTCCATATGCTCGAGATTGATCGTTGGCGGAATACAGTCTCGCTGCATGGCCAATATGCTGACGATCGCTTCCGCCGCACCCGCCGCCCCGGTGAGATGGCCCGTCATGGACTTCGTCGACGAGATCGGCAGCCGACGAGAGTGCTCGCCGAACGTGCGTTCGATGGCCGTCGCTTCCGCAACATCGCCTATGAGCGTGGCGGTCCCATGCGCGTTGATGTAGCCGATCTCTGACGGCTGCAGCCGTGCGTCCGCGAGAGCGAGACGCATGCAACGTTGTGCGCCCTCGTGCTCGGGGCTTGGGGCAGTCATGTGGAACGCATCAGACGTGGCGCCGTAACCGGACAGCTCGGCGTGAATGCGTGCGCCGCGCGCACGGGCATGCGACAACTCCTCCAGTAGCAGAATTGCGGCCCCCTCGCCGAGCACGAACCCATCGCGATCGGCATCGAATGGCCGACTGGCACGTGCGGGTTCGTCGTTGCGCGTGGATAGCGCGCGAATCGCGTTGAACCCGGCGACGCACATGAAACCGATCGGCGCTTCGGCGCCACCCGCCAAGGCAACGTCCGCGTCGCCGCGTTGAATGAGGCGCATGGCCTCGCCGAGTGCGTGTGCACTGGTGGCGCAGGCGCTGTTCGTGGACCAGTTCGGTCCTTTAAAACCAAAACGGATCGAGATGTGACTCGATGCCATGTTGATGAGCACGTTCAGGATGAAGAACGGACTCACGATTCCCGGCGAATTCGGTCGCGCTGCGATGGTGGCTTCCTCCGCCGACGCGAGGCCGCCGACGCACGATCCAACGACGACGGCCGCTCGCGACGCATCCTCACTCTTCACCTGAAAATTTGCGTCGCGCATCGCCATCTCGGCGGCGGCGAGCGCGAACTGCTGATACCGATCAATGCGACGCGCCTGCTTGCGGTCCATGTGGTCCTCAGGGGTCCACGATTTGACCTCGGCCGCAAAGCGCGTCTGCATCATGCTCGCGTCGAAGAGCGTGATCGGCGCCACGCCGCTCTGGCCTGCGACGAGCGCGTCCCAACTCGCTTCCACACCGGTGCCGCACGGCGTGATGAGGCCGATGCCAGTGACGACGACGCGTCGCGTCGAGCTCAAGGGGTCAACGCCTTGTCGTAGACGCGCCACCGACGATACGCGCGTGCACCCATCGCTTCCATCGGTCGCGTCATGAGCGAATTGTCTTCGAGAATCCAGGAGGCTTCAGCCCCAACCGCACCGTACTCGTTCCCGCGACGGAATGCCTCCGACGCGAAGAGCTGAAAGATGCTGCGCGAACGAAAGGCGGGTTTGACGCCGAGCAGAATGACCCGTCCCGACTTCAGATGCTTCTTCCCGAACAGCAGCTTGAAGATTCCGGTTGGTAGCAGCCGGCCATTCCCGATGCGCTTGAAGATGTGATTGAAGTCGGGAAGGACGAGCATGAAACCCGCCGGCTCGCCGGCGACTTCGGCCACGAACGCGAACTGCGGCAGAATGAGCGACTTCATCTCCTTTGCCATGTGCACAAACTCGTCGCGATTCATCGGGACGAAGCCCCAGTTCTTTTCCCACGCCGAGTTGTAGATCTCCCAGCAGACCTCGAGTTCGCGTGTGAAGTTCCGGAGGTCAACATCGCGGAAGACGAGATTGCTTCGCGAGAGCGCACGTGCGGCATGCTCCTGGAACTGCTTCGGCAGGGCAAACTCCGCATCGTTGAGCGGTACAAAATAGCCCAGCAGGTCTTTCGCCTTCGCGAGTCCGGCCCCTTCACACAACGCGCTGTAGTAGGGCGGATTCCACGACGTCATGATCGTGGGATGCTGGTCGAAGCCGTCCACCAGCAAGCCGACGTCATGATTGGTTGATGGACTCATCGGACCGCGCATCGTGTCGAGCCCACGCGCCTGCAGCCAGTTGGCTGCTGCTTCGAACAGCGACGTGGCCACTTCCTGGTCGTCGAATGCCTCGAAGAAACCGAAGAAGCCGACCTTGTCATCGTGGAACGCGTTATGAGCGCGGTTCTCAATGGCTGCGATGCGCCCGACGACGTGCCCGTCGCGCACGGCGAGGAACAGCTCGCGCGCAGCCCGTTGGTAAAACGGATTCGATCGCGCATCGAGCGCGTCGAGCACCATGAGGCGAAGTGGCGGAACCCACTGCGGATGCCGCGAGGGATCGTACACGTGCCACGGCAGGTCGACGAAGCGCGACAGATCGCGTCGAGAACGAACAGGCAGAATCGAGAGGGGCACGGGGAGGAATGCTATCTGCTTGCCGCGTCCTTCGCATCTGGCGATACTGCGCCTCCGGTGACGGGCGTCCAGTGAGGAGTTCCGCGAGTCCGATCGGCTGGCTTCAACACTTTCCAGGTCATGTGTCGGATCATGCGATGAGCGTTGCGGCAAGCAGCGAGGTGAAACTCGTGCAGAGGCGTTGCGCTCGAGCGCTACTTGCGTTGGTGCTGTTTGCGGCGCCGATGCCTGCGGTTTCGGCCCAGAACGCGGACAGTTCCACGACGCTGTTCGAAAGATTGGACTACGGAAGCCAAGCTTATTTTTCTCCGCTCACGGTACTGCTGAACAAGGGCTTCGATCACTTTCAGGCGCGCAACACCTCGCGCGACGTGTGGCGTTTCCCCTATCGGCGCGCGATGCAAAACGCGGTGTTCGATGCCCTGCGCCACCCTCGTGCAGCCATCGACGACTATCCTGGCTGGAGCAAATGGTGGCGCACCGAGGTGTTGCCCATGAGCGTGCGCCCAGCGGATGCGCGATGGGCGGTGAACTACACCGAGCACCTCGTGGCCGGCGGACTGACCTATCGGATGCTGGACGAGTGGTATTCCGTGCATGGTGCGCCATGGCCCAGGGCATGGGCGGCGGCAACCACCTTCGCCGCTGCGATGATGAACGAAGCGGCCGAGTTCCCTACAGCGGAGCGCGCCGCGTCTTCCACTGTGGCCGATCTGTATGTGTTCGATCTGGGAGGAATTCTCCTCTTCAGCTGGGATCCGCTGGCGCGCTTCTTCGCCCATCGATTGCAGGCGGCCGACTGGTCCAATCAAGCGACGTTCACTGCACCGGACGGCGCGCTGCGCAACACCGGGCAATACTATGTGCTCAAGCTGCCGCTCCCCGTCGATCGGTGGCGCCTGTTTGTGCGCGGCGGGATGGGCGCGCAATTCGGCCTGACCAAACGCCTCCGCAACGAACTCTCGGTGAGTACGGCGGTTGGTCTCGATACCGAGGTGCGTCTCGTCGATCCGGTCACACGCGACGAATCCATTCGCATGGCATTTGGTGGTGGCATCTACATCGATCGTCGCAATTCGTTGCTGGCAAGCGTGACGGTCGGCCCCACGACACAGCGGGTCACCGTGAACGTGTATCCGGGCGTACTTCCGGGGGTATTGCGCGAGACCGGCGTCTGGAGCGCGGTGACGCGAGACGGCCGCGTCATTTACGGGTTGGTGCACCGTCGTGCGTTGGGTCTGGGCGTTGGTTACTCGTCTCGCCAGTGACGGCACACGGTTGCGGCGGGGCCATTCTAACGCTGTGCGTGTGCGTGGGTCCGCGCGTGCGCGAGCGGCGATGAGTATGTCCATGCGGATGGCGGGAATGATGCTGACAAGAGCGCTGGTGTTGACGAGTGCGATCGTCGCAGCACTGCCGCTGGTGCAACCGGCGTCGACGCTGCGAGCGCAACCCTCTCCGCAACCGTGGTCGCGACCGTCTGCCGCCGATAGCACACGACAGTTGTACAAGGGCTACGACTACGGAAGCGATGCGTATTTCAGTCCCCTCACTGTGCTGCTCAACAAGGGGTACGACATCTTTCAGTTGCGCCAGAGTCCCCGCAACATCATCGATTTTCCGTACGGCAACGCATGGACGTACGGAATCCGCGAAGTTTTTCAGCGCCCCGGGCCCGCTGTCGAGCGGTTCGGCGGATGGGGGCGCCTCTGGCGGGTGGAGCTGTTGCCACTCTCGCGTAACACGCACGAACTGAATTGGTTCGTCAATTACACCGAGCACTTCGTGGGTGGTGGGCTGACCATGCGGGCGCTCGACGAGTGGTATCGCGCGCATGGCGTGCGGGCGCCCCGCCTGTGGGCGATGGTGAATACCTACGCGGCGAGCGTGCTCAATGAAATCTCCGAGCAGCCCGACGTTCGCGTGGGAAGCGCGGGCGGCGTGGCCGATCTGCTCGTGTTCGACGCTGCCGCCATTCTGCTCTTTCACTGGGATCAGCCAACGCGCTTTCTTGCGCGCACGCTGCAGGCCGCAGACTGGTCCAATCAGGCCAGTATCACGTATCCGAACCGGCAGTTGCAGAACAACGGGCAGTACTTCTCGCTCAAGATCCCCGTTGGATTGGATCGTACGCGTGTGTTCCTTCGCGGCGGCATGGGTGCGCAGGTGGGTGTGAGTCGTAAACTCGACGACCAGCATCACCTCAGTGTGGGAGTCGGTGGCGATACCGAGGTGCGCGAAATCGACGCAACGGGTCACGAAACGGTCGGGTTCGCACCCGGTGCCGGCGTCTACTTCGATCGCAACAACTCGCTGCTCTGGTCACTCACCGTGAGCCCGGCGGAGAATGTGCTCGCCATCAACGTCTATCCGGGCGTACTACCCGGGCGTGCGCGCGCAGTGGGCGCATGGATAGTCCGCACGCGTCGTGACGAGTGGCGCTTCGGCATCATTCATCGTCGCGCCCTCGGTCTGGGCATCGGCTACGGACGGTAGTGCGGCGTTAGAGTGCGCCACTCGCCTTCAGTTGCGCGACCAGCACATCAACAGCGTCGTCGATCTGCGCGTCGGAGTGGTCGCAACAGAGGAAGAAGCGAAGCCGTGCGGCGTGGTCCGCAACTGCCGGCGCGATCATCGGCTGCACGTGAATCCCGGATTCGCGCAGCGACCAGGTGAGTGCGAGGGCGCGTGACGAATCGCCGACGATCACCGGAACGACCGGCGTATCCATCACCAAACCGACATCGTCCCCCCCGTTCGTGCGACGGCCGAGCAATGCGTCCGCCGCTGTCTCTCCGACCGCGCCACGCAGCCGACCACGGAATCGCGCCGATCGCGTGTGAAGTCGCTCCACGCGCGATGGTTCACGGCGCAGCACGTCGAGCGCGGCATGCGCTGCGGCGGCCGAAGGCGGCGTCATTCCCACGCTGTACAAAAATCCCGGGCACGTGTAGCGCAGGTATTCGACCAACGGCGCACTCCCCGCGATGTAGCCGCCGCAACTGGCGAGCGTCTTGCTCAACGTGCCCATCGAGATATCCACCGCACGCGCCGAGATGTGGCAGGCCTCAGGCAAGCCGCGACCCGTTGCACCAAGTACGCCCAGTCCGTGCGCTTCGTCGACCATGAGGAGAGCGTCGTGTCGCCGCTTCACCTCCACGAATGCCGCCAGATCGGGCACGTCGCCGTCGGCGCTATAGACGCTTTCGATGATCACCAGTGCGCGCCGAAATGACGCCCGCGATCGTACCAGCATGTCTTCGAGCGCACGCCAGTCGTTGTGCGGAAAGACCATGCGCCGCGCACCGGAAAATTGCGCGCCCTGCATGCCGCTGTTGTGCAAGCGCTCATCGCAGTACACCACGTCCCCATCGCCGGCGAGATGGCTGATCGTCGCGACATTGGTGGCGTGTCCGCCCACAAATGTCAGTGCGTCCTCCACGCCCAGGAATTCGGCGAGCGCACGTTCGAGCTGGCGATGTATCGGCCGTTCGCCGGAAACGAGTCGACTCGCGGAAACGGAGGTGCCCCAGCGTTCGACAGCGTCGCGTGCAGCGTCGTTGACCGCCGGATGACCGGAGAGTCCGAGGTAGTTGTACGACGCAAAGTTGGTCAGAGTCAGGCCGTCGAGCTGCGTGACTGCGCCGGCGGCGCTGTCATGCACCCAGAAGAACGGTTCCGCGCCGTGCGCGTCCGTCAACAGGGCGCGACGCGTCCGCAGCGCCTCATACTCAGGCCAATGTGCGATATCCGTGGTCGTGCCGTTCACCGGTCGCACGGCTGCGTGCTCGGCGTCTCGTGCATCATCACGTAGCAGCTGCCCGACGAGCGCGTCGACCGTCTGCGCCTCCCATAGCACTCGCGGGTCGATAGCGCGCCCCAGGTGCAATTCGATCTCGACCTGCAGGCGCAGTACCGCCACCGATTCGATTCCCACGTCCCGTAACGGGCGCGTGACGTCGAGTGATGACGCAGGCAAGGCCAGTTCGTCGGCCAGCCACTTGAGGAGACGTGCGCGCAGTGACACCGCGACAGCCGTTGACGCATCAGTCGGCGCGACAGCGGTCAGCAGCTCCTGCAACTGTCCTTCCTGCCACAGCCGACGACACTCGTCACGACGTGCCTTGCCGCTGGACGTGCGCGGAATCGATCGCAGCGGCGTGAGTACGATCTCGTCGGGAATGACACCAACCTCTTCCACGATCGCACGCCGCATCGCATCGCGAACGGCGCGATCCTCAGTCGGACGGTGACTTCGGGCCACGCCCGCGACGACAACAAGGCGCCGCGGCTCGCCGCCGTTTGTGCTGAACGCCGCGCAGAATCCGCGGCGCAAGTCTGCATGCGCCTCTTCGGCCGCACGCTCGATGTCCTGCGGGTAGTAGTTGCGCCCACGCAGGATGATCAGATCCTTCGCTCGCCCCGTGACAAAGAGGCGCCCTTCACTCAGGAAGCCCAAGTCTCCCGTGCGCAGAAATCGGCCTTTGAGCGCGGGTAACGTGGCACCGAACGTTTCCTCGTTTTGCTGCGGTCGATTCCAATATCCTACGGCGACGTTGGCGCCCTGTACCCAGATCTCACCTACCACGCCCGGCTCACAGACGGCGCCCGCCGCGACGTCCACGATCACGACTGTGTGATCCGCCACCGGAGTGCCGGACGACACGAGCAGCGCCGTGTTAGGACCAACGCCGTCGATGCTGTGGCTTGGGACGTTGCCGGTCGGACCACCGGTAGGAATACCCGCATGATCACCGGTGTACAGGCGTGGGCGGTCGCCGGCCGGCCCACCCGACACGAGCAACGTCGCTTCGGCCAGTCCGTAACAGGGAACGAACACGGTGCGTCGGAGCCCGCTGATTGCGAACTTGTCGAGAAATCGCGACATGGTGTCGGCACGAACCGGTTCCGCGCCATTGAACGCGACTCGCCAGGCAGACAGGTCAAATTCGGCGGCCTCCGCGTTCGTCACGCGATCGAGACAGAGATCGTAGGCGAAGTTCGGTGCGCCACTCATGGTGGCTCTGTATTTCGACATCGCCTCGAGCCAGCGCGCCGGCCGCCGAAGAAACGAGGCCGGTGCCATGAGCACCGTCGGTACCTGCGCGTACACCGGCTGCAGGATACCTCCGATCAACCCCATGTCATGAAAAGGCGGCAGCCAGAAGACGGCACGATCATCAGGCTCGTACCCAGTGACCTGGTGTATAGCACGTGCGTTATGCAACAGATGCTGATGCGTGAGCATCACGCCGCGAGGCTCCGCTGTCGACCCCGAGGTGTATTGCAGCATCGCGAGTCCGTCGTGATGCCGTCGCGTGGCATGGCGAAGCGTGGCATTGCGAAGCGGCTCAGACTCGTCGTCGCCGACGCTCGCGTCCAGCCACGTCACGTCGACGCCGGACGACAACTGTCGAAGCGCGGGCGGCATACGCCTGAGCATATCCGCGGAGACCAACGCCACCCGCGCATCGCAATCGGCCAGCATTCGTGCGACGCGCGAATCTTCCCGTCGGGCATTCGGCGGATATCCCGGTACGGCCACGACGCCGGCGTACAGGCAGCCGAAGTAGGCGATGATGTACTCGAGCCCCGGCTCCACCAGCACAGCGACACGATCGCCCGCTGCCGCGTGGTGCGTCAGACGATTGGCCAGAATGCGCGCGCGGCGACGTAACGATGCAAACGTCAACACGCCGCGCTCCGCGCCGTCGTCGCCCAGCATCCGGAACACGATGCTGTCCGGCATCTGTTCCGCGCGGTAGTCGAGCACGTCCATAAATGACTCGACCCCCACATTCAGGGCGTCGTCGCGTCGGGTGGATCGTACAAGGGAGCGCGGAGTGAGCAACTGGAAGGTCCGGATGACGTCAGCGTGGGTAGTGGGTGTACGATGGCGCACGTAACCATCCTTCGGCAACGTACCATGCCCGCGTGCGTCGCAGGCCGTCCAAGAGTGGCGTTCGAGCACGCCATCCGGTCACGCGCGTCAGAGCATCCGACGTGCACACCCACGACCTCGCCTCCGCCAGCGCCAACTTCTGCGAACTGAGCAGCGGCGTGCGTCCGCTCACAGCGCCGGCGATGTCGCCGATCGCTGCTCCAACGCGAAGTACCGCGCCGGGCACGGAACGGTACCGTGGAGCAGTCCCGGAGACGGCAGCCATCTCGCGATAGAGCGCGCGCCACGTCGCGGCAACGTCGTGCGCCACCAGCCACCGTTGCGACCGTGCCTCGGGATGCACCGCAACGTGCAGCAGACACTCGACCAGATCGCCCACATAAATCAGCGACAGCGGGTGCTCCGGCGAGGTTGCGAACCACGCGGTGGAACGCTGCACTTGCGCAAATATGGCCAGGAAATCGCGATCTCCTTCGCCATACACCGCACACGGACGCAGCACCGTGAGTGGAACCGTGCTGCGCCAGGCCCACGCCGCCTCTTCGCCCGCGAGCTTGCTGCGTCCATACGCCTCTATCGGCGCTGCGACCATGTCGTCGGTGCGCGCGACAACGCCCACCGGCGTTGGACCGGCCGCCGCTTGCGACGACACCAGCAGCATCTTTGGCGGGTGCGTACGCGCCGCGAGCGCGGCCGCGATGTTCGCGGTGGGCGTGACGTTGGCGTGAATGAATTCGGAGGCCCGCGCGGCACGCGTGAGTCCCGCGAGGTGGAACACGTGGGTAGCGTCGTCCCAGATCGTGCTCGCCGCCACCTCGCGCGCATTGGTCAAATCCACTTCCCATGCGCGCACGTCGCTGGTTGCCGTCTCCGCCACCAGTGCACGCGATTGCGAACGCCGGAGCACGCGCACCTCGGCACCGGCCGCGTACAACGCGCTCACGAGATGGCGACCGATAAACCCCGACGCGCCGGTGACTACGGCGCACATGCGCGGTGGCATCCTCAACTCGTGCATCATCGCGATCGCGCGCGGTCGGCGTTCGTCAAACCGCTCCATACGTCCGTCGTCACGCGGCACGACGCTGTGGTAGCCACACCAACACAGCTCCTGGCGCGAGTGCAGCCATCAGTTGGCAGGCATGCTGGACGAGCGCCGTGACCATCGCCAGCTCCGCTGACACGCCCACCTGTCGGAGAGCGAGAAAGACCGTCGCTTCATACGCGCCGAGATTTGCAGGAATGACCGGAACCAGCGAGGCGAGTGTTGTTGCGGCCAACACCAGTGCGACCGAGGTGGCCGTACACGGCACTCCCAATGCGACTTGCACGGCTGCGATGCCCGCCGCCTCCAAGAGTTTGACACCAATCGCGCAGCTCATCGCAGACAGCAGGCGTGCGGCCGGAACGGTGGTGATCGCGCCAACGACAGGCAGCACAGGCCAGACGCGCGTCGACATCGCCAGTGCGGCCAGTAGTGCCACCCCGACCGCCAGTCCGATAACGCCCTGGTGCATCCACGTTGGGAGCGGCAAGAGGGATGCCGCAATGGTGATTACCGTCAGCTTGGCCACGCCAACGCAGACTTGATCCAGCAGCAACAACGACAGCGCCCCGCGCGTACCCACACCCGGTTCGGCGGCGGTGAGCGCGACGCCGGTTGCGTGCCCAACCACGGCGCTCACGGAATTGTTAGCGACTGATGTTATCGCAAACACGCGAAGCAGCCGACGCCATGTCGTGCGCGCGTCCTCAGGAAGAAGCGCGCGCCACTGCAACGCGGCCAGCGGCTGTATACACAGTTGCATCAGCACAGCCAACGCGAGCCAGGCAGCGTTCGCCGCCATCAGCCCGCCGAGCACAGCGCTCAGGTCGAGTCGACTGATCACCCACGTCAGCAGTCCGATCGCGACGACGCCAAGCAGCACTCTCACCACGTCAACCACGACCACTGCATGCCAATCAGCCCGTTCGTCCGTTGCGCATCACGTACGAAGCCTGCGTCGCGTACGCGTTCGACGCCTGCCGACAACACCAGCTGCTGTCTGGTCGTGCGCGCGAGCGACCACTCACCGGTCACTCGATGGCGCCACTCCGCGGGCTGGTGGCGATCCAGAACAAACCGGAAGCTCTGGTCGCGCGGACGGTCAGATGTCGTGCTCCAGATGTCACCACCACGCCGCTCGACGGCCGCGTCGATGCGCCATCGCTGCGCGCCGCCGGCGTCATGACGAAAGCGCACGTACGCACCGTCACCTTGCGGACCGAGCGGGTCGCCAAGCAGCGTGCGATTGAAGGCGATGCCGCTGGTGAACGGCGTGTGCTGGTAGTAGCGAAGCCCGGTGTGGTGAAATTCCGTCGTCGCCGTGATCGCGCCGCCGGGCCCGATCTGCGACAGCGCCGCTCCCGCGATATGCCCACCGTCCTCCCACAACGTGCTGCGCCAGCGCCGTGGATCCATGTCGTCGAACACACTCTCCGTGTAGAGCTGCACGCCGTGCAGCCACGGAATGCGAACGCGCATGTCCCATCCGGCGAGCTTGTTCGAAAACTGCGTCGTGTTGTCGGGCAGGCTGTACTTGAGCGCGGGCACGAGGTCGATGAATCGATCGACGAGAGTCGCGGGTGGCGCGCCGCGTCCCCCGCCATGTACCAGGACGCTGGCCGACAACTCGAAGTAGGACGTGACCTGGCCGCTGAGTTTGTACGCCGCGACCTTCGCGTGCGGAAAGTTCTGACGCGGTCCTAAATCGGCGAGAAAACCGCTGCCACGAAGCAATCCGAGCCAACGGAACACCCACGGCGCGCGCCATGGTCGAATCGTGGACAGCTGAATCATGTCGAGCGGTCGTCCACTCGAAGAGAGCATCAACCCGCCTTCCATGGCCGGACCCCACACGATCGGCTGACGGCCAACCTCGAGCAAGAGATTGCGCGCGCTGCCCGCCACGCTGGCCTGTTGCAGCGAGAGTTCTGCGAACCGGCCGGCCGACGTTCCACCCACCGCGACGCGCGGCTGTGCAGTCATCAACACATGACGGCCGAACGCCCGACCGATGCCGAGTTCTGCGGCGAGTGTCGGACCGCGCGCGAATCGGCGCCCCGCCCGGGCGTTCAGCAGTGGATTGAGATCCGCGTCGACTCCGCCCACCGGCGCGGGAGGCACGCCGCGTGTCGGACTGTCGTGTGCGAGCAGTCCGACGCTCGCAAAGCGTTCGCCGGGAAGTCGCGCGTCGTCGCCAACGTGGGCGGTCGGCGCGGAAGCAGTCGCGATGTTCCGACCGGAGTCCTGCGCGTTGGGTTGAAATCGAGCTGAGAGGTTGGCGAGCACACGCGTCGTGCTGGCGCTGAGCGTACGCGTGCGCGCGAGCACCGTCGCCTCGAGAAGGATTCGCTGAATCTCACTCGCGCGGAAAGGGCGTTGTCCGTAAATGATGGTGCGGACCAATCCGCTGCCGGCGAGTTGATCGATCTGCTCGTAGACCGGATCGTTGAGCGGAATGCGCGGTGACGGCTGGCCGCCGATCGGGCCTGATGGCGCGAGAGAGCAGATCAGCCAGCAGATCACACAGGCGAGCGGCCTGCGCGCACCGAACAGCAAGTCTTGTCTGCGCATTGGAAAAAACTAAACCGGGTGCGTTACACTGCATGATGCCCGACACGTTACGCATCGCGCAGGTCAGCCCCTACGGTCTTGATCGTTTTGGGGGCGTGCGTAGTCACATCCGCGGGCTCGGCGAAGCGCTGCAGGCACGCGGACATTTCGTGACGGTACTCGCGCCGGGCGCCGACGGTATCCTCGGTTCGCTCCCAGTGGTTGGCTGTGGGCGTGCGCGTGCCATGAACTTCAGCGGTTCGCACTTCGATGTGGCGTGGGCGTCCGCCGCCGATCGCAAACGCATTGGCGCCCAAACTTTCGACGTCATGCACGTGCACGCGCCATGGAGTCCAGCGCTGCCCATGCAGTTGGCGTGGAATTTTCGAGGCGCGCGCGTGGGCACCTTTCACGACGTGGCTGGCCGCGACACACCGACGTGGGCCCGGCTGCTGATGCCACTCGGGAGCGCGATCATTCGCCGTCTCGCGCTCGACGCGACCATTGCCGTGTCGCCATTGGTGTCCGAGTATCTGGGACGCGGCACGCACGAGCTGATTCCCAACGGTGTCGAGCGACGAGCTGTCATGCCGTCGCGCGCGCCGCATGCACGCACCACGTTGCTGTATGTGGGCCGACTGGAGCCGCGAAAGGATGTTGAGACACTGCTGCGCGCCATGGCCCTGCTCGGTCCGGATGCCCCCCCACTGCTCATTATCGGTGAAGGACCGTCGCGCGTCGCTCTCGAGGACATGCAGCGCTCGCTCGAACTCGGGCACGTCCGGTTTGTCGGCGCGATCAGCGACGCGGAGAAGTGGGCGCACATGCGTGACGCGACGTGCCTCATCGCGCCGTCGTCCGGCGGGGAATCTTTCGGCATCGTCCTGCTCGAGGCGATGACGATAGGGATGCTACCCATCGCTGCGGACAATCCCGGCTATCGCCATGTGCTGGGCGACGGCGGGGCATCGCTCCGCTTTCCGCCCGGCGATGCCGCTGCACTGGCGAGCATCGTGCAACGCGCGGTGGACGACTGTAACTGGCGTGACGCCATGCAGCTGTGGGCGCAGGAACGTTGTGCTGACTTTGCGTGGGCGGGCATCGCGGCGCAGGTCGAAGCGACCTATCGACGCGCGTTGCAGCGCAGGCGTCGTTGAAGCCATTACGGTGGGTCGCACTCCTGCTCGGCGCCTACGCGTGCTTCACGCTTGTCGTGGCCGGCCTGCGAAGCCTTCACGCCAATGCGTGGGTGCCGTCGATCGCCGCGCTGCTCGTCGCGGGCCTCACGTTCGCGTTCGGTCGGGACAGCGACACCAATGAAGCGCGACTGCCGGCGCCGTCGTCCATGTCGAGCAGCGCCCGATGGTGGGCATTGCTACCGTTGATTTTCGTACCGGTCCTCTATGCACAAGTGGGCAGTCTGGTGAATGGCGTGCCGGTTCACGACGCCAGTGTCCTGGCGATAGAACACCGATGGTTCGGCGAGCCCGCGCGGACCTGGTCACGTCTATATCCATCGCCGCTGCTGAGTATTCCGCTTCACATCGGGTACCTGTCGTACTACCTCATCATCTACCTGCCGCCGCTGCGCCTCGTGCTGCGGCGCGACCAGCGTGCACTGAACGAAACCATCCTTGCCCTGCTACTCGCCTTCATCGCGAGCTTTGTATGGTTCGTCCTGTGGCCCGTGGAGGGGCCGCGCTATCGATGGCCTCCGGTTGCCGACGTCACCGCCGATCCGGTGAGGTTGCTGACGACCACCATTCTCGAGCGCTTCTCATCACGCGGGGCCGCGTTTCCATCTTCGCACGTCAGCGTGGCCGTGGTGCAGACACTGATGGCGTGGCGCTGGCAGCGACGGCTGGTGTGGCTCCTCGCGCCGCTGACGCTCGCATTGGCATTCGGTGCGGTCTACGGTGGCTTCCACTACCTCACAGATGTCGTCGCGGGCGCATCGCTCGGCGCGGTCGTCGGCGCGATCGTACTGCAACGAGATCGGCTGCGTCGCACGTTGCAATCGCGCCATGTCGGCACGTCGATCGCGCTCGCGTGGGCGAGTGTTTCTCTGACTGGGTGCGCGACCGCATCTGGTGGGCAACGTCGATTTTACGAGTCCCGGGACTACGGTACCGAGCGGCAGTTCAACCCAGTCAGCCAGATCGTCAACGAAGGCTTCGACCTGCTCCGTGGTGACGACGCGGATCGCCGGTTATTCGAACTGCCGTACGGTGTCACGGCGCGCAATGTGCGCAGTTCGGTACTCAACTTCGGCCAATCGATCAATCGCTATGGCTGGTCGCGCTTTATGCGCAACGAGATCCTGCCACTGAGCACGAAAACCGGCGGCGGCGGACACTGGGTACCCAACTATCAGTTCCATCTGCTTGGCAGTGGCATGGTGTCCGCGCGCATGACGGAGTGGTTCGAACAGCACGGCATCTCACATCCCGTCGCGTGGTCGGCAGTGACGATGACCGCATCGCATTTGCTGAACGAGATGACCGAGCGCCCGGGACCGCGAAGTGTCGATGCCGCGACCGACCTGCTGCTCTTCGACACGGCCGGGTTTCTCCTCTTTCGCAGTGACCGGGTGCAACGTCTGTTCAGTGGACCGTTGCAACTCACTAACTGGCCGCTGCAGCCGTCGTGGACGCTCCCCGGACGGACCATCGAGAACGTTGGACAACAGTTCGTTCTGCGTGTACCGATACCGGCGACGCGCCGCTGGCGCGGGCTCTACATGTTCGGCGTGTCCACGCTGGTCGGGGTCTCACGGGACATTGGCGATGGACGGAGCATCTCTTTGGCGCTGGGCGCGGACGCCGTCAGCACGACAGTGGTGGACACGTCAACCGACACGCGCTCGGTCATACTCAAGCCGAATGCCGGCGTCTTCCTCGACCGCCACGGATCACTTCTGGTGTCGCTGGTCGCGCGCAACGGCTACGAGGCCATCGCGACGCTGAACGTATATCCCGGTGCGCTCATGGGGTCGCGTTTTCCGCTCGGCATCTGGGGCGCGACGCTGCGCGGCGGCGGATTTCGCGCGGGTATCGCGGCGCCGTGGGGGCTTGGCGTCGCGCGCGGACCCGTGCGATCACGCTGAGCCGACTCGTCTCGTTGCGTGAACACCACACACCGCGCTGACGTAGCTCCACACACCGTAACAACGCGGCACTCCGCGCGCAGTCGACAGAATCGGCTCCCGTCACCCTGGCGGCGCCTGTCTCGGTAGATCTCATGCGCGGCGCTCGCGTGGTAAGTGGCCGTATCACAATGTCGCCAAGCGAGCCATACTCGCGCATACGGTTGAGTAGCGCCGTCTACTCGTCGCATACCGGGCACAACCATTGCTCATCGCTTCTATGCGACGACGCACACGAACCGATGACAAACGAGAGCGGGGACCGGAGCAAAGATGTCGCGTAGAGAACAACAGACCCTTCGCACCGTTGCGATTCTGGCCATCGGCGCCGTGCTGGTTGCCATCCTGACCCACATGACGATCCGTCCGAAGTAGCAACGCCGCCGACATCAGTCGGCGGCGTTGCGGTGCGTCACAGCGATCGGCGCGCGAAGGGTCTCAGACTCGTCCGATGCTGCTGTAAGTGAAGCCGGCAGCGCGCACTTCGTCAGGACGATAGACGTTTCTGAGATCGACAAGGACGGGCGCGTTCATCACGGCCGCAATCCTCGAAAGATCGAGCGCCCGGAACTCGTTCCACTCGGTGATCAGCACGAGTACATCGGCGCCCGTTGCGACATCGTACGCATCTTCACACCAGTCGACACCCGGCAACAGCGTCTGCGCTTCATGCATCGCTGCCGGATCGAACGCACGCACTTTCGCGCCGGCATCCTGTAGCGCAGGCACAATGGCGAGGCTCGGGGCATCGCGCATGTCGTCCGTGTTCGGCTTGAATGCCACGCCCAACACGCCGACCGTCTTGCCGCGCAGTGAACCGCCCGCCGCCGCGATGACGCGCGACGCCATCGCACCTTTGCGACGATCGTTTACCTGTACAACCGTTTCGACGAGGCGTGCCGGCGATCCGTATTCTTGCGCCGTGCGCACCAAGGCGATCGTGTCCTTCGGAAAGCACGAGCCGCCATAGCCGGGCCCTGCGTTCAGAAACTTCCGGCCGATGCGCCCATCGAGTCCCATACCGCGCGCGACATCCTGCACATTGGCACCCACCTTCTCGCACAGGTCGGCGATTTCGTTGATGAATGTGATCTTGGTCGCGAGGAATGCGTTCGCTGCGTACTTGGTCAGCTCCGCCGTCTCGAGCGTCGTCATCACGATCGGCGTTTCCGTCAGATAGAGCGGCCGATACAGCGCCTTCATCACCTGCTGTGCGCGTTCACTCTCCGCGCCGATCACGACGCGATCCGGCCGCATGAAATCGCCGATCGCTGATCCTTCACGCAAAAACTCCGGATTCGACGCGACATCAAAGTCCGCTGCCGGATTCGTTTCGCGAATGATCTGCGCGACGCGACGACCTGTTCCTACGGGCACGGTGCTCTTGGTGACGACCACCGTGTAGCCGGTCATGGCTCGCGCAATGTCGGCCGCAGCCGCTTCGACGTAGCGCAGGTCCGCGTGTCCGTCACCACGGCGCGATGGCGTACCCACCGCGATGAACACTGCGTCCGCATCGGCGACCGCCGTCTTTAAATCCGTCGTGAATCCAAGTCGTCCGGCCTTGATCCCCTTGGCAACGAGATCGTCGAGCCCAGGCTCGTAGATCGGAATCTCACCGTTCAGAAGCCGCTGAATCTTTGCGTCGTCGAGATCGACGCACGTCACTTCAGGACCGAATTCTGCGAAGCAGGCGCCCGACACAAGTCCGACGTAGCCCGTACCAATCATGGCGATCTTCATGACGCGATCAATCTCCGATACCGTAATAGTCGCGATACCACGCGACAAAATTTCGTACGCCGACTTCGATCGGCGTCTTGGGCGCGAATCCAACGGCCTTCACGAGACGCTGTACGTCGGCGAACGTTGCCGGCACATCGCCCGGTTGCATGTCGAGCATCCGCTTCTCGGCGACCCGACCGAGCTGCTGCTCGAGTGTGCTGATGAGGTGCATCAGCTCCACGGGGTTGTTGTTGCCAATATTGTAAATGCGATACGGGGCCTTGCTCGTAGCCGGGTACGGGTTGTCCGAATCCCACTCCGGATCGCTCGTCGCCGTATGATCGCAGACGCGAACCACCCCTTCGACGATGTCATCGATGTACGTGAAGTCGCGACGCATGACACCGTGGTTGAACACGTCGATCGGCCTCCCTTCGAGAATCGCCTTCGTGAAGAGAAACATCGCCATGTCCGGACGCCCCCACGGTCCATAAACGGTGAAGAAGCGCAGACCGGTTGTCGGCAATCCGTACAGATGGCTGTACGTGTGCGCCATCAACTCGTTCGCCTTCTTCGTCGCTGCGTACAACGATACCGGATGATCGACATTCTGATGCACTGAAAAGGGCATCGTCGTGTTGGCGCCGTACACGCTCGACGACGACGCATACGTGAGATGCTGCACACCGCTGTGCCGGCAACCTTCGAGGATGTGAAGGAACCCAACGAGATTGCTCTCCACGTACGCATGCGGGTTGGTCAGCGAGTGTCGGACTCCTGCCTGCGCCGCGAGGTGAATGACCCGATCGAATCGCTCTGCGGTGAACAGCGCCTCCAGTCCGCCGCGATCGCCGAGTTCCATGCGCACAAAACGAAACCCCGGTCGTCCGCTCAGTCGCGCAAGGCGCGCGTGCTTGAGCGTCGGATCGTAGTAATCGTTCATGTTGTCGAGTCCCACGACCTCATCACCGCGCGCAAGCAAACGCTCGCTCGTGTGATAGCCGATGAAACCCGCCGCGCCAGTCACCAGGATTTTCGCCATGCCACTCCTCAGGAAGACGGACGACGCTCTTGGTCGCCCTCACGGGATGAGGACGAGTGTAGTGGGGCAGAGGACACGGCCGACCGTTGAAGGAGAAGGACTGCGGCCATGATCGCCGCCCCGCCGATGAGCGTCCCCGCCCCAACCGGCTGATCGAGCACCAGCACCCCGAGCAGCGCCGTCCAAAATGGCTCGACGGTCGAAGTAATGGCCGTCCGTACAGCTCCAAGTTTCGACAGCCCGGCCAGGAACCCGACAAACGCCCCCGCCGAAAGCACTCCTTGAAGCACACTGGCGGCGAGCACGAGCGTATCAAAGTGTGCAAACAACGCGCCGGTGGACAGCGCCCAAACCGTGAAGATTATCCCACCACCCACGGCAATCGAGCGCGAAACGTCCAACGCGGGACGGGTGCGCTGCAAGTCAGCAAGCACGGGGATGTAGATCGCGTACACCAACGCGGCGGTGAGCGCCATCGCCACACCGATCGGATTGAGCGACGCCGCACTCGGCGCCCCGACCATGAATGCGATCCCACCCAACGCCAACATGAGCGCCACGACCCGAATCCGGTCCAGCCGCTCATGTCCGCGAACGGCTGTGAAAATGGCGACCCAGGCCGGGAACGTGTAAAAGAGAAAGGCCTCGGTCGCGGCGGGAATCCAACGGAGCGCCATAAGCGCCAGCGTGGCCACGAGCATCTGCCCACCCCCGGCGATCAGGACCGTCTGCGGACGCCACCAGCGCAGCAACGGGTCAGTCGCGGCCGGAGCCCCCCGCCAAGCGGCCCACGCCATGAGCAACAGTGCCGTCGTCGCGTAGCGCCAGGCCTGAATTCCCTGAAGTTCGGCACCGCCTTTCAGCGCCAGCACCGTCAACGGCGATATCGAGCCGAAGCAGCAGGCACTCACCACCACCAGCAACGTGGCCCGCCGCACGGTGCGTCGCTCGGCGTGTTCGTCGACGCGCGCCGCCTCGTGCCCCGCCGGTGTCACTTGAGCAACGAGCCGCTCAGCACCAGATACGCCACGCTGAAATAGATGCTGATGCCGGTCACGTCCACGAGCGTGGCAACAAACGGCGCTGATGCACTCGCGGGGTCAAAGCCCAGCCGCTTTAGAATGAACGGCAGCATCGATCCGGTCAGCGACCCGAAGGTGACGATCCCGATCAGCGTCAGCCCGATCGTCGCCGCAATCCGACCGAAGTGCGGCCCGTAGTCGTACAGTCCGAGCGCATTCCAGATCAAGATACGGGTCACCGCCAGAAGCCCAAGGATCATCCCAAGGATGATACCGGCCGGAAGCTCACGCATCACGACCTTGTACCAGTCGCGCACGCGCACTTCACCCAGCGCCATCGCGCGAATGATCAGCGACGTCGCCTGGGATCCCGAGTTTCCACCGGAGCTCATGACCAACGGAATGAACTGCGCGAGCAGCGCGGCCTTCGCAATCTCACCTTCATAGTGCGCCATCGCCGACGCGGTCAGCATTTCGCTCAATGCCAGCACCGAAAGCCAGCCGGCGCGTTTGCGCACGTTCTGCCAGAGACCGATCTGCATGTACGGCTCTTCGAGCGCCTCCATACCACCCATCTTCTGGACGTCTTCCGTCTGCTCTTCCTGAATGACGTCGATGACGTCGTCGACAGTGACCACGCCCAGCAATCGACCTTCGGCATCAACCACCGGGAGCGCGACGAGGTCGTAGTTGGACGTAACCTGCGACACCTCCTCCTGCAGCGTGTTGGGTACCACGCTCACGACATCACTCCACGCCAATTCGCTCATGCGCGCACCCTCCGGTGCGGCGAGCAATTCGCGCAGTGACAGCACACCACGCAGGCGGCCATTCACGTCGGTCGTGTAGATCGTGTACATCGCTTCACGACGACCGGCGCGTGCCATCGTGCGCACCGAGCGCAGCGCTTCTTCAACCGTGAGCGCTTCGCCGACCGAAACGAACTCCGTGGTCATCAGACCACCGGCAGTGTACGGGTCGTATTCGAGCAGTCGCTCCGTCTCTGCCTGCGCTTCAGCGCCGAGTTCGGAGAGAATGTCGTCGGCCGTTTCGTCGTCGAGTTCCTCGAGCGCGTCGGCGCGTTCGTCCGGCGTCATCTCGGCGACGATCGACGCCGCTTCGCCCGCGGTCAGCTCTTCGAGAAACTGCGTGCGCAGCTCCTCATCGAGATACTCGAGTACTTCGGCGGCACGCTCTTTCGGTAGCGCAAAAAGAAATGCGCGCACCATCTCTTCCGGCATCGCTTCAGCGACGTCGGCAAGATCGGCGGGGTGCATCTCTTCGGTCTGCGGGCCGATGCTCTCTGGCGATTCCTCAAGCAGCTCGAGGAGATCGGGCACGAGAAGCGCCGCGAGCGGCCGTTTTTCGTTCGAACGGGGTGGCGTCATCGGGGTCCCCCCCCGGGACGGGAGCGGGAGCCCGTCGCCGCGCGGCGATCTAAGGTCAGTACAAGACGTTGATTTCGGGGCGCAAGTTAGCCGCGGTGCCCAAACGAAAGAAGCTCGCGAGGAGCACTTATTTTTGCCTGGTCAGATAATCGGCAGCGCGCGTGTTTGCTCCACGGTGACACCAATGAGTCGCACGCCTGCGGCGTCGAGAGCGGTGGCAAGGAGCGGCTCGTCCAACACCCCCTCCACTTCGAGTATGACGCCGGCCATCGAGACGTCGGCCGAGACGATTCCAGGCACCGCGGCCAGTGCCGTCCAGACAGCACGCACCGCGTGCGTCCCAAGCAGTCCGTCGACGTGGAGGCGCAGGCGTGAACGTGATCGAGGACCCATTCGTGAAATCTTCACCGCGTCACCTCGTCCCGGCACCACCACGCGACCATCTTTGTCACGCAGTCCCGTGGCCGCACACACTCGCCGCTCCTTGCACTCACTCGCGTCTTTCGCGTCAGTCATTCTCATGAATCGAGTCGCATTTCTTGGCCTGGGCGCGATCGGTGCGCCGATGGCCCGTCACCTGGCCCGCCCTGAGCTCGACCTCGTGGTCTGGAATCGCACAGCGTCACGGGCCGACGCGTTCGTCGCCGAAACTCCGGCGCGGATCGCGACCACACCAGCCGACGCAGCGCGTGATCGTGACATTGTGATCACCTGTCTTCCTGTTTCGCGTGACGTGGAATCGCTCTTCGATGGCCCGGAGGGTCTGCTCGCCACGCTGAAGGCCGGTTCCGTGCTCGTCGATTGCACGTCGGGCGATCCGGCGACCTCGCGTCGCATGGCCGCGCGTCTCGCCGAACGCGGCATCGGGTTTCTTGATGCGCCCGTGTCCGGCGGTGTGGTGGGCGCCGTGAAAGGCGAACTGACCGTGATGGTGGGCGGAGACGCCGCACTGCTCGAACGCGTGCGTCCAGTCCTCGAATGCTTTGGCAAACGTATCGTCCACTGTGGCGTTGTCGGCACGGGAGACGCGCTCAAGGCCGTGAACAACGCGATGCTGGCGATGCACATCTGGGGGATGGCCGAGGGACTCGTGGCCCTCGAGAAGGCCGGTGTGAATTCGGATGTCGCGCTCGACGTAATCAACGCATCCAGCGGGCGGTCGAACTCGAGCATGAATCTCTTTCCGGAACGCGTGCTCACGCGGGCATTTCCGCGAACGTTTCGTTTGGCGCTGCTCGACAAGGACGTTGCGATCGCCGCTGATCTCGCGCGCGAGCAGAAGGTGCCGTCGCCACTGCTCCAGATGACGTCAGAGCTGTTCCGCATGGCGCACAACGAGCTTGGCGAAGTCGCCGATCATGTCGAAGCGGTGCGTCTGGTGGAACGATTGGGTGGTGCGGAAATTCGTCCGCGTTCAGCAGCAGCTCCGGGAGAGGCCCTATGACCGCCGTACACGAACTTTCAAAGCAGCAGACGAACGTCGCATATGTTGACGGCATTCGCGCGCACTTTCCCGCCCTGTCGCGTCGTGAAGGCGCGCAGGAGGTCGCCTACTTCGACGGCCCCGGTGGCACACAGGTGCCGCGCGCGGTCGCTGAAGCGATGACCGAGTATCTGCTCGAGCACAACGCAAACACGCACTGGGCCTACACAACCAGCGCCGAGACCGATGCGTTGCTCGCCGCATCGCGTGAATCGCTCGCCGATTTTCTCGGCGCGAGCGCCGGCGAGATTTCGTTCGGTGCGAACATGACGACGATTCTCTTTCACATCGCGCGCGCCATCGGTCGGAATTTGCAGCCGGGCGATGAAATCATCGTCACGGAGCTCGATCATCACGCTAACGTCGCGCCGTGGCAGGCACTCGCACGTGAGCGAGGCGCCGTTCTGCGCTGGTTGCCGCTTGATCTCAAAACGTATCGGCACGAAGAAGGTGCGTTTGCGAAGCTGCTCACGCCACGCACGAAAGTTGTAGCGATCGGTGCTGCATCCAACATCCTCGGCACAGTCACCGACGTTGCGGCGCTCGTCGCACAGGCCAAAGCGGCCGGCGCGATCACAGTGGTCGATGCCGTACACTACGCACCACACACGCTCGTCGATGCAAAGGCGATCGGCGCCGATTTTCTGCTCTGTAGCGCGTACAAGTTCTACGGCCCGCACATCGGCATCTGCTACGGACGGCACGATGCAACCGCCGCGCTCGATCTGCCGCGTCTCGAGCCCGCCCCCGACTACGTGCCCGAGTGTCTCGAAACGGGAACGCAGAATCACGAGGGGATCGTCGGTGCAGCGGCTGCAGTGAACTTTCTTGCCTCGTTGACCGAGGACACGCAGCAGTCGCGCCGCGAGCAACTCGCCGCCGCGTTCAACGCGCTGCATCGGCGCGGCGACACGCTATTGTCGCAACTTTGGGAAGGACTCGCAGCGATTGATGGTGTCACGCTCTACGGACCGGTGCCGGGAACACCACGTACGCCGACACTTTCGTTTCGCGTCGCAGGTATTTCCTCTGAAAATGTCTCGCGTGCACTCGCACCCCTTGGCGTGTACGTCTCGCACGGCGACTTCTATGCCTCAACCGTTGCCCGCAAACTCGGTCTTGCCGACGAAGGACTCGTGCGCGCCGGTTGCGCCTGCTACACGACCTCTGACGAAATCGCGCGCCTGATCGATGGTGTGCGCGCGCTTCGCCGCAGCTAGCGCTGGATGTCTTTCCGAGTCTTCCCTTGATCATCCCGCTGAGCATCCCGCAGAGCATCTCGCAGGTCATTCCGGAAAAGACGGTGCCGTTCGCGCGCAGGCGTAGTATTCGGCGCGGTTCCGTTCGCGCGCTCTGCGCAGTGACGTTCGCGGCAATCTTCGTGGTCGGCAGTTGCCAGACTCGTAGCGCGCCCAGTCGCGTCCCGCCGTCTGCAGAGTTTCTCTTCGCGGCGGGCGACTCCACGTACTGGGTGCGCAGCAACGCCGACGGCATGCGCGTGCGGAGTGCACCCATTCTACTCACGCAGGTCGACGGTCGGTTTTACGAAGTCTTCATCGCTGAAGACGGTGTCGAGTATGACGACGCATCGTTCGCGACAGCGCACATCTTCTCGCGTGAGTTGACGGGCACGGATTCGCTGATGCTCTTCAGCGACAGCACGATCATGAAGGAAGCGGCGTCGTGGAAAAAACGGCACCCGACTTCAACGCCGATCGATATCGACGACGAAGAAACGCCAACCGATCCGGCAACGGTCGTGCACGAAGAAATAGAAATTGTCGACGTACACGGCCCATGGCTCACCTTCCGACAGGTGCTCGACATCGATGTCGACGGCGGCGAGCCGCATCGACACGTTGGCCGTCGCGCTGTCGTTGACGTGCGCACGGGACAACTCGCGACACTTGCAACACTGTTCGGAGCGACTGAGGCCGCACGCATTGTTGCTGCCGGACGCGCATCGTTTGCGCAGCTCACAGACTCCATTCGGCGCACCAACGACGAGCGCGCAGAACTCGCGCGGGAAACGCTCGACAGCTTTCACTTTGATTCGACCAGCTTCGGTCTCACCGATATCGATCGCGCGCCGGCGGTCTCGTTTCTCGTGCCTGGCGCGAGCGGCGACGGCGAAGCGTTGGCGATCTATCTCCCCCCACTGTCAGTTGCGACTGCCGACTGGTGGAGCGGGGTCAAGCCGACGCTTCCGGAGTGGACGCGCGACTCGAGTCGCGTGCGTTGGAACCGCACCGGCTACGAAGTCGCTGCGCGTCCATCGCCAGACGGCGAATCGCTCGCGCTCGTACTTCTCGCGCGCGGCACACTGCGAGCCCGTGAATGGCCAATCGCGACTGTTGCGGCACCCGCGTACCAACTCATCGCGCTCGACGCGCCGCCCGTTTCGCCCAAAATTCGTGAAGCACTCTCGCACGCCTTCGATGCTTCGTCCGCACTCGACGGACTCGCGCAGCGGGCCTCGTGGCACAAACCGTCCCGCGAGTCGCGACGGCGTGTGCGGTTGACTTCGGCGCGCGTGCAGAGGTAGCAGAAACAGCGGCCACGAATCACGCCAATTTCACGAATTCATCCAACAGCAAAGAGAAACGCACAGCAACGGACCATCACGGATAGGCACTGATCAACCGCTCTGATTTCGGCGATACTACGAACAGAACAAGAGAAGTTGTTGCCGTATCCGTGAGAATCAGCGCCGTTGATCTGTTCTTATCCGCGATAGTCGGTTGAAGTTGAAGTTGAAGTTGAAGTTGAAGTTGCTGTTGCTGTTGCCGTTCGCTGATATTCGCGTAATTCGCGTGATTCGTGGCTGCAGTTCCCGTTGTCACCGTCACTTGCTCGCGTCGACTAGATTTCGCAAATGGCCGACACCACACCGCCGACCAATGCGCCAGACGCCTATGCTGCTCTGCGCATTCCGAATTTCCGTCGCTACCTCACCGCGCTCTTCACACTCACCCTTGGTCTCCAGATTCAGGGGACTGTCGTCGGGTGGCAAATTTATGACCTGACGCGCGATCCCCTCGCGCTCGGTCTCGTCGGCCTCGCGGAGGCGCTCCCCGCGATCAGCATGTCGATCTTCTCGGGACATGTCGCCGACACACACGATCGTCGACGCATCGCACTTTGGGCGCTTGGCGTGCTCGTCCTCTGTTCGATCGGACTGTGGCTATTCGCGCACGATGCACCATTCGGCACACCGATGGATGTGAAGACACGCGTGAACTCCATTTACCTCGTCATCGTGGCGAGCGGTGTTGCACGCGCCTTCCTGCAGCCCGCACGACAGGCCCTCAGCGCTGAACTCGTGCCGCGCGAAATTTTCACCAACTCCGTCACCTGGCGCAGCGGAAGCTGGCAGCTTGCCGCAGTCCTTGGCCCCGCGCTTGGCGGTGTGCTCTACGCAATCGGCGGGACCACACTCGGCTACACGGTCGACGTGGCGCTGATGTGCGTGGCGGTGCTCGTGATGTTCGCCGTCCGACACAAGTCGCCCATCCGCCACGAACGCACCGAGTCGATCGGCACAGCGCTCACCGGCGGTCTCCGATATGTCTTCGGTGAACCACTGCTGCTCAGTGCACTGACACTCGATCTCTTCTCCGTATTGTTCGGCGGAGCGACCGCGCTCTTACCAGTGTTCGCGGCCGAAATTCTGCACGTCGGGCCGAGTGGATTGGGACTGTTGCGCGCAGCGCCGGCCGCGGGTGCCGTGCTCACGAGCGTGCTGCTCACGCGCTGGCCGCCGTTTGCACGCACCGGACCAAATCTGTTGTTCGCCGTGTCAGGCTTCGGCGCGTGCATGATCGGATTCGGATTGAGCACGACGCTCTGGCTGTCGGTCGGGCTCCTCGCAGCGAGTGGTGCGTTTGACATGGTGAGCGTCGTCATTCGAAGTGTGATGCTGCAATCGCGCACCCCCGAAAGTCTGCTCGGCCGCGTGTCAGCCGTGAATCAGATCTTCGCCGGATCGTCAAACGAGATCGGCGCGTTCGAGTCAGGTATCTCCGCCAAGTGGCTCGGCGTCGTGCCGAGTGTCGTGCTTGGCGGCATCGCAACATTGGCCGTGGTCGGGATGGTTGCGTGGCGCGTACCGATGCTGCGTCGCCTACGTCAGCTTCACCGCGAAGCCATGGCGGCCTGACCTCTGTCCCGCACCCAACGTGAAGACGAATGGCTCTGGGGTTGGGACCCGACTCCCGGCATCGTTTCCGTGTGGGTGGCGAGCGATGGTGTGGCAACGGTCTGGCGTCGGCTGACTGACGAACAACGAATTGTCCGCGAAGAGAATCGCTTCCGCCCGTGGTTGCTGCTCGACAGTCTCGCTGATCTCGAGCATCTGGGTGCGCGTCTCGTTGAAGCGTCGCAGGAAACTGAGAGCGTAACGCGCGCGACAGTTACGTGGCGTGAGCTCAGCGGACCGGGTGCGCTCCGCTATTTCGTGAGTTGCGATCGCGCGCGCGTGCTCAGCGATGCTGTGCTCACCGGCGCATCGCGCCGACTCGGACAGCGTGTCGGACATCTGCGGGATCTCGACAGCAAATCGCTCCTCGTGCTTCCCGCTGAAGAGCAGTACCTCGTCGCTACGGGCCGCACCTACTTTCGCGACCTGACGTTTGACGATCTGCACCGATTGCAGTTCGATCTCGAGACAACTGGACTCGATGCCGATCGCGACCGGATGTTCATGGTTGCGGTGCGAAGGCCGGACGGAACATGCGAAGTGCTCGAAGCAGGAGGCACCGACAACGCTGCCGAAGCCGATCTCATTCGACGTCTCGACGCGACGATCGCCGTGGCCGACCCGGACGTGATCGAAAACCACAATCTGCACGGCTTCGATCTCCCGTTTCTCGACAAGCGCGCACGGCTGCTCGGCGTACCGCTTTCGCTCGGGCGTATTCGCGCGACGTCGCTGTCGCAACGGGCCGCACGGCGCGGCGCCACCAGCAGCGGTGATGCGAGTCGACGCGTTCGATTTGTCGCGCCCGGCCGCGAATTGATCGACACACTCGATGCAGTTCGGCGCTACGATTTTTCTGCGCGCGAACTACCAAGTCATGGACTGAAGGCGGTTGCACGTCATCTTGGTATCGCCGGTCCGGATCGCGAACTCATTCGTGGCGATCAGATCTACACCGTCTATCGCACCGATCCTGAACGTGTGCGTCGTTACGCCACGGCAGATGTCGACGAAGTTGCCGATCTTGCGCGCGTGCTTGGTGGCGCGGCTTTCGCGCTCGCACGCATGGCGCCCCGACGGTATGAACGCCTGGCCGATGCTGGCGCGGCCACCGGCGTCATCGATCCCCTCCTCGTGCGAGCGTATATCCGCGCTGGCGAAGCGCTACCGGCGCATCGCGAGGGCGACGGCACGACACACACCGGCGCTGCATTACACCTGTTCGCGACCGGCGTTGCACAGCGCGTCGTAAAGGCGGACGTAGCGAGTCTGTATCCGTCGCTGATGCGCGCGTTCCGCATCGGGCCCGAGCGTGATCGCCTCGGTGCACTGCTCGCACTCGTAGACCGACTTGTTGAACAGCGGCTCGCTGCGAAAGCGAGTGCGCGCAGTGAACCGCCCGGATCTGCGGCACGCTACACGCACGAAGCGATGTCGGCGGCGATGAAGTTGGTCGTGAACTCAGCGTATGGTTACCTCGCGGCCGGCGGTGGACTCACGCGCTTTGCCGATGTGCATGCGGCAAATGAAGTCACTCGTCGCGGACGCGAAACACTCGACCTGATGTGTCGTGAGCTCGCCGCGCGTGGTGTGACGTTGCTCGAGGCCGATACCGATGGCGTGTACTTCGCGGTCCCCGACTCCTGGACTGAGGCGGACGAGCGACGTGTGGTTGCCGAAGTCGCCACCCTCCTGCCACAACTGGTGAATCTCGAGTTCGAGGGCCGGTATGCGGCGATGCTGTCGCATCAACCCAAGAACTACGCCCTGCTCGGGTACGACGGCACGCTCACCTTGCGCGGCGTCGCGTTTCGTTCAAGCCGCGCCGAACCGTTTGGTGAACGGTTTTTGCGGCGAGCGATCGCCTGTGTGCTGCGCGGCGATGTCCCGGGTGTGCGGGATGCATATGTCGAGACCGTGCGCGCGATCCGTGCGAAAGCGTTACCCACGCGTGAACTGTCGTCGCGCGTGCGGCTGACCCTAACAGCTGAGCGGTATTGCCAGACGCGTGACGGTCGGCGTGCGTTTTCGTACGAGGCAATGCTCGCGAGTGGTCGCACCGATTGGCGCTTGGGTGAACGCGTCCGCGTCTATCGGACCACCGCAGGCGGAGGGCTGGTTGCGGACCATGATGACGAAGCAATCGCCGCCGCCCCGGCCGATCCGCGCGACTACGATGTCGACCACTATGTGCGATTGCTCAGGCGTACCTTCGCAACGCGGTTGGCGACGGCGTTCACGCCGAGCGACTTCGACGCTGTGTTTGCGGACCCAGGCCAATTGCCGTTGTTCAGCGAAGAGTTTGGTGACATTCGACCAATCTTGACCAGTCTCGACGAATAGCGCGTGTTGCGTATCCGCAACACCGACTCCGCCTAGATGGAGACTGCAATCTCTTCGGTAAGCATGAGCTCGATTTCCGTACCGTCGCGGGCTATGGAGCTCTTGGCGAACACCTGTTTCGCTTCCCGTTCAAGCTCGTGGGCATCGCGCGAGTAGCGAGCGGAGATGTGAGTCAACACGAGTCTGCGTGCACCGGCCTTTCGCGCGACTTCGGCCGCTTCCCGCGCAGTGCTGTGTCCCGTCTCTACCGCGCGGGCCGCCTCGTCATCCGCAAATGTCGCTTCGTGAATGAGCAAATCAGCGTCCTGAGAGGCAGCGATGGTGGCTTCGCACGGGCGCGTGTCGCCCGTGACGACAATGCGCCGTCCGCGACGGCGCTCGCCGACGAGCACCGACGGTTCGATCACGCGACCGTCGTCCAGAGTGACCGACTGGCCCTTATGAATGCGTCCCCACAGCGGTCCTTCGGGGATCCCAAGCTGCCGAGCCAGGTCGGGATTGAAGCGGCCGAGTCGTTCCTCTTCGACCAATGCATAGCCAATGGAGGAACTGCCGCGGTGATCGACGGCGAAGGTTTCGATCCGAAAATCTTCTTTTACGATGGATGTACCGGGTTCAAGTTCGGTAATTGTGACCTGAAACGTGGTACGTTCGCCACCGAGACTGATGCATTGGCGCAACGTTCTGCCTGCTCCGGGCGGCCCCCACAGGCGCAATGGTTCCGTTCGCCCTTGCAACTGAAGGGTGCGCAACAGCCCGGTAAGGCCAAGGATGTGGTCGCCATGCATGTGCGTAAACAAGAGATCGCCGAATGCAAATGTGATCCCATAGCGCATCATTTGCCGTTGGGTGCCCTCGCCGCAATCGAACAGGAATGTCTCTCCTTCCCGAATGATGGCGAGGGAGCTGACACCACGTTCGACGGTGGGGCAGGCGGCGGCGGTACCGAGAAAGCGAACGAGTAGCGGCATCGGGCGGAATATAGACTGCGCTCAACATTGACGGCCTCGCCCTTGCACTGGTGTGTGCTTTGCGCCAGTCGGTCTCTGCAGGCGGTCCGATGTTTGCAGAGTACCCGCGGTGTAACGGGGCGCTTCTCGCGGGACTTAATGGCTATGCTGTTTTTCCCCCGTGGGCGCAGATGCAGGAATACTTCCGGATGGCCGGGGGGCATATGACCGGAAAGAGCCGACGCGGATTCGCGTCAATGGATCCCGCGAGACAGAAAGAAATCGCGAGCAAGGGTGGTCGTGCGGCCCACGAAAAGGGCACAGCGCACGAGTGGTCGTCGGACGAAGCCAGAAACGCCGGTCGTAAGGGTGGCGTCACCGTCAGCCAGGATCGCGCGCATATGGCGGCGATTGGGCGTGAAGGTGGCGAGTCCCGTAGCGCGGCGGCCCGCGAAGCGCGTCAGCTTCGGGTGTCCGAGCGTGAAGTGCCGGTGCCGATAGCACGTGAAGGTGCGTCTGATATGCGCCGTGTCGGATTGCGGCCGGCGGATCGGAGCGGGACCGACAGCACGCGCGTCGACCCGACACGGTAACGCGACATCGTTGATGTCTCAACGACGTATGACGATCTAAACAAACGGCCACCCGCAACGGTGGCCGTTTGTTTGTATGAACGCCGGCGTGATGCGCAGCGCGAAGGATGCACCTTGGTGTGCACGTCAGAGTGTATGTGAGTGTGCATGTGAGTGTGCATGTGAGTGTGCATGTGTGTGTGCATGTGCATGTCAGCGTGCATGTGGGTGTGCACGTGAGCGTGCACTGGTCCCCGCAATGTCGATGCGGCCGACTCACATCCCGCCATGCTTACGTCGCGACAGCGACTCACGTGTGCCGATGTTCCTCAGGACACCGGAAGCGGTCCTGCCGTGAAGGACCTGGCGGGTCACCACCGGGACGGTCGTGCGGTCGCCGACAACGCATCAATTCGAATGCGTATTACGGTACGACCAGCGCTGTTTTGATACCACTCCAAGTCCCCGTCCGATGCATGATTGTCGTGCGTCGGGCGGCGACAAGGCTCCGACGCTCACCTCACCCGACGTCGACCTCAATACAATGCTTACCATGAATCGCCGATCGTTTCTGGGCCGAAACGTGTCGCGGCGCTCAACCTCCAACGGCCCTACTCGGCGACGACCCGTCGTGGTTATCGTCGGCGCGGTGATCGCCATAGTGTTTGCTGGCTGCACGCCTTCCAGGGCCGCCGACACGCCTCCATCCTCCGCCGCCTCCACCGTCGCGCGCGCCAACGCCAACGCCAACGCCAACGCTTACTCGCAACCGCGCACCCAACTCGCCCTCCCGATCGTCGCTGAAAACGCACGTGACGGGGATCTCATTCTTCGCGTAACCACCACCGGCCAAGTGCGCTCCGACGCCGCGGTCAAATTGCGCGCGGAAGTGAACGGCACGATTGCCGACGTGCGCGTGCGCCCCGGCGCGCGCGTGACACGCGGACGAGTACTGCTCACACTCGACCCCTACCCGTTCGATCTCGCTGTCCGCGAAGCCCAAGCCACCGCCGACGAAGCGGAGCAGCGCTTTCTCGAAAGCTTTGTGCCAGAGTCGCTCGTTACCGGGCGCGGACCAACGCCCGAACAACGCAAAGCGCTGATCAACAAATCCGGATTGAGCGGTGCGCGCCTCCGACTTGAGCGCTCCAAGTTTGAACAGTCGCATGCCGTCATCACCAGTCCCATGGATGGCATGATCGACGCGGTCGATGTTGCCACCGGTGAACGCGTCTCTGGCGGGCAACAGCTGCTCACCGTGGTCGACACGCGTAGTCTGCGCATCGAAGCACAGGTGCTCGAACACGATCTGCCGCTGGTGCGAGTTGGTGGCGAGGCGATCGTCACCAGTGCCGGTGCGCCGGGACGAGTGATTCGTGGACGCGTGGACGCCGTGTTACCGCTGGTCGATTCGACCACGCGTGCCGGTCGCGCCATCGTGCGCGTGGTGGGCGACGGCACGCTCAAACCCGGTATGTACGCCGACGTTCAGCTCGAGGCGACGCGACTCGCCTCGCGTCGTCTGGTGCCCGCACGCGCCGTGATCGAACGCGATGGACGTCCGCTGGTGTTTGTGGTGAAAGATGGACGCGCGCAGTGGACCTACATCACGCCGGGGCGCAGCAACGGCAGCGAAACGGAGGTGCTCCCCGATTCGGCGACGGGACTGCTCCCGGTGCAGCGTGGTGACGCCGTCATTGTTGACGGACATCTCACCCTCACACACGACGCGCCGGTCAAGATCACGCCGCGTCGTCCATAACGCGCACGTGTCAATCGCTGCCTTTGCCGTCAAACGACCCGTTGCGACAGTGGCGGCGATACTCGCCGTCGTGTTGCTCGGTTCTGTTTCGCTGACACGACTGCCGGTTTCGTTGTTGCCCGACGTATCGTTGCCGGTGTTGACCGTTCGCACGGTCTACCCCGGCGCCGCGTCACCCGAAGTGTCGCGCTTTGTGGCCGAACCGATTGAAGAAGCGATTGCCGCGACACCGGGGTTGGTCGAGTTGCGCTCGGTCAGTCGCAATGGCGAAGTCACCACCACCGCACGCTTTGGGTGGGGCACCGACATACGCGGCACGGTACTCACCGTGCGTGAACGCCTGGACGCCGCCCGCGGTCGTCTCCCCGAACGCGCTGAACGTCCGACGCTGCTCACCAGTGATCCGGGCGAGCGACCGATTGCGGTGCTCGCCGTGCGCACCGACTCCACAAACAGCCGTGATCTCCGCAGTCTTGCGCGCACCACCACCGATGTGCACGCGCGACGACTCGAACAGATCGAAGGGGTGTCGAGTGTCGCGGTTGTCGGTGCGCCGCACGACGAAATCCGTGTTGATGTCGACCCTGAACGCCTGCGTGCACTCGACCTCACGCCGCAAGATGTCGCTCACGCGATTCGCAGCGAAAATGCCGCCGGCGCCAGCGGCACGATCCGTCGCGGACAGTTCCGCTTCTCCGTCCGCGCACTCACCGAATTCCGTACGCCCTCCGAAATCCTCGCCACCCCACTCGGTCGAGTCGGCTCGGGCGTCTCACTGAGCGATGTCGGCACGGTCACACTCGGACTCGCCGATCCGCTCACACTGACGCGGCTCGATGGCGGCCAGGCGGTCGGACTCGTGGTCTACAAAGACGCGGGCTCCAATACGGTCGCGGTGACCCGTCGCATGACGGACGCCGTCGCACAACTCGAAAAGGAATTTCCAAACGTCCGCATCACGGTAGTCGCAGCGCAAGCCGACTTCGTGGTCGACGCATTGAGCAATCTTGGACAGGAAATCGTCGCCGGTGGCATCCTGTCGCTGTTCGTGATTCTGCTCTTCCTGCGCGACTGGCGCATGTCGCTGGCCATCACGGCCGTGGTACCACTCTCGGTGCTCGTTGCCTTGGTCGCCCTGCAGGCGCTCCACGTGTCCATCAACGTCCTTTCACTCGGCGGACTTGCACTCGGCACGGGCCTGCTCGTCGACACCGCCATCGTGGTTGCGGAATCAATCGGTCGACGACGAGACGAAGGGATGTCGCTCCGCGAAGCGGCAATCGTAGGCACCAACGAAGTCTCGGCACCCCTCTTTGCCGGCACGCTCACCACGCTGCTGGTCTTCGGGCCAATCATCTTTGTCCGCGGACTTGCCGCCGCACTCTTCCGCGACCTGTCACTGAGTGTCGTCACCACTGTCGCAGCATCCCTGTTGCTGGCGCTCACCCTCATGCCGGTCCTGATCGTCGGACGTCGCCGCGCCCACCCCCCAATCCCCAGTCCCCAGTCCCCAATCCCCAGTCCCCAGTCCCCAATCCCCAGTCCCCAGTCCCCGATCCC
>JBKJTE010000411.1:0-28238 GCA_046590495.1 Gemmatimonas sp.
AGAATGATGTAGTCGAAGTACACCGTCGCGAGCTTTGTGACATCGCGTCGCAGTGTGCCGTAGGTGGTGATGACAAGATCGAGATCGTCAAACTTTGGTGCGACCTTTTCGCGCGTGGCACCGAAGTGAATACCAACACGCAGCCCGGGTGTAAATCGCTCGGCCTCACCCTGCCAGTTGAACACGAGTGAGTTTGGCACAATAAGCAATGACGCACCGTTGCCCAACTGCCGTTGGCCATCGAGCAGTGCGAGGACCTGCACCGTCTTGCCAAGTCCCATATCGTCGGCGAGAACACCGCCAAGTCCGCAACGCTGCAGCAGCTGCATCCAACCGAGTCCAAGTCGCTGATACGGACGGAGTGTGCCGACGAATGTCTCCGGTGGATCGACGGACTCGACTTCACTGAAGCTGCGCAGCTCATGCCGGATGCGTTCGATCATCACGTCGACGTCGACCGTCTGCGCGCTCGCGAGCAGCGCGTCGACAAGTGCGGCCTGCGTCGAACGGAAGCGGTAGTTCTTGCCCTGACGCTCGCCGAGGGCGATGACCGGTTCCATCTCGTCGATCCACTCGAATGGAACGCCGAGCAGCGAACCGTCTTCGAGGGTCATCATGCGCACACCTTCGGCACGCGCGGCCCGCAGGGCCGAAAGTGGCACGGTCTGTCCGTCTGCGAACTCGATGCCGGCGTCGAGATCAAACCAGTCGATACCGGAGCTCATGCGCACAAACGTCTGCACATCGGTGCGAACGGTTGCCCCGTCGAGCGTGACCTGCCACCCCATCTGATTCATCGACAGCGCGAGCATGACCGCGCGGGTCACGGGAATCTCATGCGACGGCATTCCGGGCGCGTTCCAGCGCGTCTTCTGTGCGCCCTGCTCTTCCAGCAACGCCAGCGCACGCGACTCTGACTCACGATCGCGATGGGTCAGCGTGCGTGTGTCATGCTCGAAGAAGCGATCGCGTCCGCCACCGGCGGGCAGCACGCGCGAGCCATATGCAAATTGCAGGTTCACCGATGCCGTCGCATACGCGCCTATGGCCGTCGGTGCCACGACGATCGACAGATGCGGCACGGGTGTGCCGATACGCTCAGCGATCACGATCCCTGCCGGCCAGCGCACTCGCATGTTCGCCGGCAACTGCATCAGGCTGTCGATGAGCGCTGGGATTTCGTGTGGTGCCGCAACGATAGGTGGCGCGAGCTTCAGGTATTCGAGAAAGCGGGTGTCGGTGCCTGCCGCCAGCGTCTCGACGGAGCCATCGATGAACGCGTAGATGCCGCGCACCACGATATCCGCCAACGGTCGCACTTCCCGGCCGCGTGAATCGGTAGTCGGGCTGTCGTCGGACGAGTCTTCGATGAACATCTCATCGCCGTTTTCCCCTTCGAGGGCGAGCTCGGGGCCGTGCACCAGTCGACCAGTGAAACGCCACTGCTCGATCTCACCATCGGCCGCTTCACGCACGCAGGCGAGATCCAGCGACCACGGCTCGCTTCCGCTCCACGTGAGCGGCTGCCACAGCTCCTGCGCGCCATAGCGAACGCGCGCACGCATCGTCTCGCAGACGCGACGCAGCGTCACGCCGAGTGAGCTGTCGGACAGTACAAAGCGCGAACTCGGCCGTGTCGCGGTCGACGTGATGGGAATGAACTCGTTGGCCGGGCGTGCGCCGAGGAGTAGCTGTGCGATGACGCGATCATCGCTGTTGGCTGCCGCTTCCCATCCTTCACTCGAGACGGAGATCGCTTTTGCCGCGCCCCATTCGCCGTCACGCTGTCGACGCTTTTCGGTTGCGACAACGACGGACACGGTTTGTTTCTTGCCGGATTCGGAATTGGGATCGACGAGATAGACGATGCGTGTTTCGTCGGGCTCAGTGCGGCGGCGCGGCGGCTGCACCGTGGGGCGCGTGCGATCTTCGGCCGACCACTGCTCGAATACGGCGGGGAGCGCATGACGCCACCACGACGCCGGACCGAGTGGAGACGTGAGCGTGGTCGCGTCTTCGACCGGCATGATCGTGGCAGGGAGAATCCCTGCGCGGACGAAGTGGCGAGCCAGTGCCCAGACGTGCTTGCAGCACTCGCCGTCGCGTCCGTTGGGGCAGGAGCAGTAGAGGACGGCGCGCGGGCGATCGTCCTCCCAACGCACGGAGACGTTGTACCAGTACCCGCCGCGCACGCTTGCGGCGATTGCGTGGTTGGTGACTTGCGGCTGGCGGAGTTGAAGCCCATTGGCCAGCAGCTCTCCGCGCTCACGAATGGCGTCGGGAACTTCGTGTAGTTTGATGCGAAGTGCGTCGTAACCAGTGAGCGGCATCCCTGCAATCTCAGTGACAACACGCCGTTCTACAATCCTTGCACAGCTCTCCAAAGTGCCTGTTGCAGGGGATGTTATTTTGGCGTCCACGCCTTCAGCGCCAATCGAGCGGTGGCGGTCCACGGCCGTGAGAGCTGCGCGTCGTAGTCGAAGTGGACGACCACCGCGCGCGCTTCGCCTGCGACCTCGCCATTGGAGAGGATCTGGTGCATGACGGTCACACTGGAGCTCCCGATTTTTTCAACCCAGGTGAGCACCTCGACCTTGTCGCCGAAACGAATCTGCTGACGAAAGTCGACGGCGATGTGCGCCAGAATCAGCGAGCGCGAGGCGTTCAGGCTCTCGTTGAAGAACGTGAGTCGCGCGGTCTCCGCATAGATGACAAAGCTGCCATTGTTGATGTGACCGAGTGCATCGGTGTCGGAGAAACGGAGCTGGATTGGCGTGTGGTGCGTGTGCGCCGGAGTCGGTGTGGCGGGCTTCATGAACGGCGTTCGGGGCGATGCGTTTGGAAGGTGAAGCAGTCCGGCCGACTGTAATGCCCGGCGACGTCGAGTGTCATGGATTCTTCGCGCACGCGGGCGAGATCGAGCGTCGCATGGACGATTCCGGACTCGTCGTACAACGGTGGTACGACATACTGTCCATCGGGACCGACAATACTGCTACCGCCGCGTAAGACCCACTGCGCGCTGTCCTGCACTTTGTCCGGATGCCACGGGAGTTCAACGGGCAGTGCCGACGCGCGCATGAGCGCGCCCGCGACGAGTACAAAGGCGCGCGATTCGAAGGCGTAGTGCCGACTCGCCAGCTGATGCGATTCGAGGGCTGCCGGCCACACCGCGACATGAATGTCTTCGCCCGACTCGTGGAGCGCCTGTCGCGCGAGTGGCATCCAGTGTTCCCAGCAGATGAGCCCACCAATCCGACCGACCGCGGTATCAATCGCGCGGATGCCGGTTGCGTCACCCTGCCCCCACACCATCCGCTCGGTGAACGTCGGCATCAGTTTGCGATGATGATTGCGCAGCGTGCCGTCCGGCCCATACGTGAGCAACGTATTGAAGAGCGTCCCGCGTGCATGGTTTTCGCTCACACGTTCGGTCACGCCGACGACGAGCGTGACACCACAGCCGGCGGCGATTTGCGAGAGAGCCGCGCCGGACGCCCCGCGTACATCGACACTGTTGGCGGCCATGCGACCGAACACCGCCTTCGTCGGTGCATAATCCCAAATGCCGACATCCCGACAGCAGTCGAGCCAAGCGGGATAGCCGGGGAGCCACGTTTCGGGAAAGACGACGAGTTGCGCACCATCGCGTGCCGCCTCCTCTGTGCGTGCGCGCGTCAGCGCGAGACCCTCATCAAGTGTCGGAGCGACTTCGTCCTGAACGATCGCAACGCGAACGTGTGGCGGTGTGTGCGGAGGCATCGGGGGGTGATGTGTGGAACGAACGTCGGTGCGGAGCGACAGCGACCTACGGTTTGGCGCCGCGACGACGCGCGGTGATCAGCACGGCGATTTCGTCAGGACGCGGGTTGATGAAGTCGAGCCGCACGCGTCCATCCGGCATCGTGGAAACCGTTGCCGGAATTGCGCTGTTCGTCAGCAGCCAACCATTGGGCAACACGACCGCGTTTGCCGGACGACCAAAGCTGCGATCCCACACCAGCTCATCGTTCACGAGACGATAGCGCGCGCTGTCCGTGTACGTCTCCGACATGCGAATGCGCGCCGAACCGCCCTGTGGCACCGGCGGGAATCTGAAGACGACCGCTTCTGTTGCCGGCGTTACGTCGGGCACACCAACGTTGGCCTTGGTGATCGCCGCGCCCTTCAGTACTTCGAACTTGATCGGGTCGCCGCTATCGAGATTTCGCGCCGATGGTTTCGACACGGCGCTTCCTGCACGCACAACATTCACGTAGTAATCGACGCCGACTTTTGACTCCGTGTAGTCGTGATAGAGATCGAATGCGTGCGTCTCGGGCTGCTGCAGAAAGTAGACGATTTCACGTGTCTGGTTCGCGCGCTCGGCGATTCTGTTGGCGACACTCGATGCGGACGCGCTCAATTGGGCGGCAGGTTTCGCGCGGAGAATGAGCGGCGCTTCGGCGGGCGTCGCGTTCCAGAAGCTGATGGCAATGCGTCCGTCGGCTTCCTGCAACACTTGCGACGGATAATTGCACGACACCAACTCATAGCCTTTGGGCAACACGACGGCGTTGCGCTTGATGCCGAGTGAACGGTTGAAGACGATCGCGTCGCCGTCGACGAAGTAGCTTTTCGCATCTTCGTACGTCTTGTCGATCAGCACGCGTGCTTCGCCACCATCGGCGGGCACAGGGCGAGCCAAGGTGACGCGAATGTACTGCTGCGTCGAGTCCGCGCTCCGCACGCCACCAGTGCGCGCGACTGCGGCACCGACGACATCAAACACCAACGGCTTTCCGGTCGTACGGTCGCTTACACGCTCGTCCGTTGCGATACTGCCGGCGCGAATGGGATTGAAGTAGTAGGTCGCCCCCGGCGTGGTCGCCGTGACATCATAGACGATCCGAAATTTGGCCGATCCCGGTGCCAGTAGTTCGTAGCGCGTGTACGCATCCGCTTCCGTCTGACGCGGGGGTGCAGATGGCTGTGCGTAGGCCTTTGGCGTGAGTACGGTGGTCGCGAGGCAGAACGAGGCAAAGGCAAGACGGGACATGTTCGTTGCGCTCCTGGCGCACGGTTTCGGGACGAGCGGCAGGCGGGCGAAGGGCGAAGTGCCGCGCATGGCGTGGCTGCCAGCCGAGAGTATCTTGCAGATTCGTTCGCGCGCGCGGAACCATCGGCGCCCAACTTTTCGAGCGCCTGACGCTCGCTACGTGACCCGACTCCTCATGCCACACGCAACCGCCGCTGCCCCGACACGCCTCAGTCGCATCGTCATTGGGTGTACCCTGCTGATTACTGCGATAGCGCCGGTACGGGGCGTGCGTGCGCAGGGAGGTGCCACACGGTTTGTCGTGCCCACGATTCCGGCCGGCGCGCGTTGGTTCAAGGGAAATACGCACGCGCATACCACCAACAGCGATGGCGACACCCCGCCGGCCGATGTCGCACGGTGGTACAAGGCGCACGGCTACGCCTTTCTCGTGCTCTCCGACCACAACGTCTTCACTGATCCGGCAACCCTCGCATCGCTGGTCGACTCGACGTATCTGTTGCTTCCCGGCGAAGAAGTGACGACGGCATTTCAGAAAGCAGCGGTGCATGTGAATGCGCTGGCTGTCACACGTGTCATTGCCGCACCCAGAGATTCGACGCTGCTTGGCACCGTGCAGAAAACGATTGACGCCATTCGCGCAGAGAATGCGATCCCGCACATCAATCATCCGAATTTCTTGTGGAGCGTTGATACGGCCACGCTCTTTCGCATGCGGAACGACAAATTGCTCGAGATTTTCAACGGACACCCGATCGTGCACAATCTGGGGGGTGGCGATTGGCCCGGAATGGAAGAAGCGTGGGATGCACTGCTGACGCGAGGGCGGCCGTTGTACGGAATCGCGGTGGACGATGCACACCATTTTCAAGGCGAGTTCGCGCCGGAGCGCGCCAATCCGGGGCGCGGTTGGGTGGTGGTCAAGGCACCAACGCTCGCCACGCGCCCGCTCGTGGAAGCGCTTGAAGCGGGGCAGTTCTATGCAAGCACCGGTGTGATTCTCGCCGATGTCGTCGTCACCGACACGGCACTCGAAGTGCGCATCACACAACGCGGCGATTTCAAGTACACGACACAATTTATCGGCGCCAATGGTCAGATCCTGGCGACCGACAAGTCGCTTTCGCCCAAGTATTCGCTGCGCGGCAACGAGCGCTATGTGCGCGCCAAGGTGATCGAATCAGGCGGCGCCAGCGCGTGGGTACAACCGGTATTCACAACGAAGTATCGGGTGAAAGAGTAAAGTCTGCACTATCACATCCGCACGGAGGACGAAGTACGATGGTCCACTTTCGCCGACTCGGTTCCCTGGTTGCACACGCCCTCCTGATTTCAGGAAGCGTGGCAGCGCTTGGAGCACAAACAGCACCGCAACAGGCTGACGAAGGGCGCGTCAACAAAGGCAATTGGGCGCTCGCCAATCGATTCAGCACGACGGCACTGCGCGCGATCACATACACCCAGGCTGTGCAGCCGCGTTTCCTCGGCAAGTCTGATTCGATGTGGTACAATTGGCGCGATCACGATGGCAATCGCTTCTATCTGTTCGTTCCGTCGCCCACGGGTGGCACGAAGCGGCCGTTGTTCGACGCCGCTAAACTGGCGCAGGCGCTGACTGAGTCGCGCAAGAAGCCGTTTGATGCCACGAATCTGCCGTTCAACACCGTCACGTTCCTCAAGGACCACAAGTCGTTCCGTTTCACGGTCGACTCGACGCGCTTTGAGTGGAGTCTTGTCACCGAAACGCTCAAGAATCTCGGACGCACACCGCGCACACCGGCCGCTGACGAAGAACGCGACACGAATGGCCGCGGCGGAGGCGGTGGGGGCTTTGGTGGCCGTGGCGATCCACGGAACTTCTCGCCTGACAGCACGGCGTTTGTGTTTGCGCGCGAGCACAATCTTTACATCGTCGAAGTTGGCAAACCCGACACGACGAAGATCACGACGGGTGGCGTCGAAGACTATTCGTTCGGTGCAAAGGACACGACGGAGAATCGTCGTCAGCTCGACGCGCTTGGTGGTGGCGGTGGACAGGACACCACGCAGACCGACGGCTATGTGCCGATCAAAGGAGACCTGCGCGTTCGGCCGGGTGTCGAGTGGTCGCCCGACTCGAAGTCGTTTGCGATCTTGCGCACCGACTCGCGGAGTGTGAAGGAGTTGTATCTCGTCAACGTGCTTGCCGAACCGCGCCCCGTATTGCTGCACTACAAGTACAGCATGCCGGGTGAAGAAAACGTGCCTCAGCAGGAGTTGTGGACGTATCGTCGGGGCGAGAAGGCGGTCAAGCAGCTGTTCGTCGGCAAGTGGAAGGACCAGCGTCTGATGGACCTGCACTGGCCGGTAAACGGCGACAAAGTGCGTCTCGTGCGTCGTGATCGTCCGCAACGCAATCTCGATTTTGTCGAGATCGATGTCGCGTCCGGGAATGTCAAGACTCTGCTCACTGATGCGATCGAAGACGCCGCACTCGAACCGCAGCCGATTCGCTATCTCAAGAAGGGCGGCGATTTCCTCTGGTGGTCGCAGAAGACGGGCTGGGGTCAGTTGTACGTGTACGACTTCAACGGTGGCGCGGCACCGAAGTATCCGCTCACAACCGGACTGTGGAACGTCAGCGGTGTCGTAAAGATCGACTCGACGACGGGCGCGGTCTGGGTTGCCGGTCAAGGGCGAGAGCCGGGCGAGCAGCTGTACCAGACGCACCTCTATCGCATGACAAGTACTGGCACGGGCTTCACGCTGCTCGACCCGGGTAATGCGCACCACGCGCTGACCCTTGGCGAGAACGGAACGCCGAGCATTGTGTCGCCGAGTGGCCGGTACGTGTACGACAACTATTCGCGCATGGACCTCGCGCCGGTGAGCGTTGTGCGTGATGGCGTGACGGGCAAGCAGATCCTCAAACTCGAAGAGATGGATCTGTCCAAGCTGAAGGAGCTTGGCTTCAAGTTGGCGGAGACATTCTCAGTGAAGGCCGCCGACGGTGTCACTGACCTGTATGGCAACCTGTGGAAGCCTGTCGACTTCGACAGCACGAAGAAATATCCCCTTGTGGTCTATGTGTATCCGGGCCCGCAGACGGAAGGAATGACCACAGGATTCAGTGTGCGTCAGCCGCTGCTACAGCTTGCGCAGCTCGGTTTCATCGTCATGGAAGTCGGCCATCGCGGCGGCTCACCACTGCGCTCGCTCGCGTATCACCGGTACGGCTATTACAACATGCGCGACTATGCGCTAGCCGACAAAAAGGCGGCGATCGAACAGGTCGCAGCACGCCACGCGTACGTCGATCTCGACAAGGTCGGTATTTTCGGGCACTCGGGCGGCGGCTTCATGACGGCAGCCGCGATGCTGCTGCCGCCCTACAACGACTTCTTCAAAGTCGGCTGGTCAGAATCGGGCAATCACGACAACAACATCTACAACCAGAACTGGTCGGAGTGGAATCACGGCGTCCGCATCGTCGCCAAGGGCGACACCTCTGCCCGCGCGCGTGCAGGATCGGCCGGCGCAGCAGGCCGCCGCGGACCTGGCGATGGCGTTGGGGCGACGCGCGAAGTCGTTGAAGACTCCGTGAATCAGGACAGCGTGCGCTTTTCGATCAAAGTGCCGACCAACGAGGAGCTGGCCGGGAACCTGAAGGGCAATCTCGCACTCGCAACGGGCGATCTCGATAACAACGTGCACCCGGGCAACACTGTGCGGTTGGCGAGCGCGCTGATCAAGGCGAATAAACGCTTCGACTTCTTCATCTATCCCGGTCAGCCGCACGGCTATCGCGACACCGCACCGTACAATCAGCGCATGCTGATGGAGTACTTCGGTGAACACCTGCTCGGCGATTACTACCGGGCCGGCGGCGAGATCAGCAAGTAGTGGCGGCGGTCAGCGGGCCGCGCCGATTCCTGCCGCGCGCCCCGTTGCCCACGCCCACAAAAAGTTGTAGCCGCCGATCGGACCAAACGCATCGAGCACCTCGCCACACAGGTACAATCCTGTGTGGCGTTTGCTTTCCATGGTTCGTGGATCGACTTCGGCGAGTGCAATGCCGCCGCCCGTGACTTCGGCCTTCTTATAGCCTTCATCGCCACTCCACGGCAGTTCGCCGCGCACCAGCGTGTCGATCAGGCGCAGTCGTTCGTCGCGCCGCAGTTCAGAGAGCGGACGATGCACTTCGACCTTGGCCATCTCGAGCAGCAGCGCTGCGAGGCGATCGGGCATTTCGTTGCGCAGCGCGCCGGTGACCGTGCGCGCTCCGTGGGGCTTGAGGGCGGCTTCCCACTCAGCATCGCCGAGTGGAGTCCAGCGAACGTGCACCTTGGCCGGCGATGTGCGCTCATTACGCGCGCGTACTACGACGTGCGACACGTTCAGTACGGACGGTCCACTGTAGCCTTGGTGCGTGAAGAGAAAGCCGCCCGTGTGGGTCGCGTCACGTTCGACTGATTGGGCGGTCAGCGTGACTGTGAGCGAAACGCCTGACAGCGATGCGAATGCGCCATTCTGCGCCGTGATCGGGGTCAGCGCGGCGTAGGTGCGATTGACTGAGTGGCCGAGTGCTTCGAGTGTGCGGAGACCGAATCCGTCGCTGCCTGTATTTGGGACAGAGAGTCCGCCGGTGGCGATGATGACACGATCGGCGTCGAGTGGTGTGCCGCCCTCGCGTTCAACGCGCCAGCCGGTTGCTGTTGGATGCAGGCCGGTGACATGGGTGTCCATGCGTATCTGCACGCCTTTGGATCGTGCGTGGGCGAGCAGCCCATCCCGGATATCGCGCGCGCGGTGCGACGCGGGAAACAGCTTCAGCGCGTCGGCCTCTTCGACCAGCGGAATCGCAAGATCCTGCTCGAAGAACGCACGCTGCTGTGCAAGCGGCCACGAGCGCACAATCTTGCGCAGAGTGTTCGGCGACGAGTCGGTGACGAAACGCGATTCATCGACGAGCATCGGGAGCACGTTACATCGCCCTCCGCCACTGATGAGGATCTTGCGACCTCCATCGCGTGTTCGTTCCAGCAGCACCGTCTCGGCGCCTGCCTCGGCAGCAAAGATCGCGGCCATGGTCCCTGCGGCGCCGGCGCCGATGACAAGAACTCGCGGCATGTGATAGTCGGTAGATTTGAGAAGAACTTGTGTGGTCGGAAGCTACCGAGCCGGAGAGTCGTATGCAGGTGGGAATGATCGGACTAGGGCGGATGGGGGCGAATATGGTCCGCCGTTTCATGCGTGGTGGGCACGAGTGCGTTGTGTATGACGTCGCCGCTGCCGCAGTACAGCGGCTGGCTGAGGAAGGCGCGACGCCAGCGACCACGCCCGAGGCGTTTGTTGCCGCGCTGACGACACCGCGCGTGGTGTGGATCATGGTACCTGCGGCCGTTGTGCAGGCGACGCTCGATGCGTTGGTGCCGCATCTCGAGGCGGGCGACATCATCGTCGATGGCGGCAACAGCTACTATCGCGACGATATCGATCGCGCGCGCGTGTTGACTGAGCGCGGGCTTCACTATGTGGATTGCGGCACGAGTGGCGGCGTGTTTGGACTCGAGCGCGGCTACTGCCTGATGATCGGTGGCGAAGTGGAAACGGTGCAACGTCTCGATCCGCTTTTTGCAACGCTCGCACCGGGTGAGGGTGCCGTTGCAGCGACGGCTGGACGCGACACATCCATCGGAACAAGTACCCGCGGATATCTGCATTGCGGGCCGCATGGTGCCGGACATTTCGTCAAGATGGTGCACAACGGCATCGAGTACGGCATGATGGCCGCGTTCGGTGAAGGGCTGAACATTCTCAGGAACGCGAACATCGGCAAACGCGATCACACGCAGGACGCAGAGACGACACCGCTCCGAAATCCGGAGTACTACCAGTACGATTTCGACTTGGCTGATATCACGGAAGTGTGGCGTCGTGGCAGTGTCGTCACATCGTGGCTGCTCGATCTGACGGCGGCGGCACTGGTGCGCGATCCGGCGCTCGAGCAGTTCAGCGGACATGTCTCCGACTCCGGCGAAGGACGCTGGACGATTCAGGCCGCGATCGATGAGGCAGTGCCAGCGAATGTGCTGACGGCCGCACTCTTCGAGCGATTCAGTTCACGCGGCGAAGATGAATTTCAGAACCGCGTGCTCTCGGCGATGCGCTTCGGATTCGGCGGTCATCTCGAACCCAAGAGGCCCGCATGACCGCGCCACAGTCTGCGCCAACAGCGCAGCCGCAATCCGATGCGATGGTATTCTTCGGCGGCACGGGCGACCTCGCGCGAAAGAAGATCTATCCGGCGCTGCTCGCGCTGTCGCGCAAAGGTCGACTCAATGTGCCTGTCATCGTGATCGCACGTTCTGGTTGGACCATCGACCTGTTGCGCGAACGGGTGAAGACGGAGCTCGAGCAACGCGGCACGGTTGACGCCGTTGCACTCACGAACTTGCTGGCGCGTCTCGTCTATGTCGAAGGCGACTACAACGATCCCGCAACGTACGTTGCGCTTCGTGCTGCGCTAGGCGATGCGAAGTATCCCCTGCACTACCTCGCGATTCCGCCGGATATGTTCACCACTGTCGCCACCGGACTTGGTATGTCCGGCTCGTCGGTGAACGCGCGCATTGTTGTCGAAAAACCGTTCGGGCGCGATCTCGCGTCAGCGAAACGACTCAACGCCACCGTCCACTCGGTCTTTGACGAACAGAACATTTTTCGCATCGATCACTTTCTCGGCAAGGAAGCGGTGCAGAATCTGCTGGTCTTTCGATTTGCGAACACGTTTCTCGAACCGATCTGGAACAACCGGTTCATCGACAGCGTGCAGATCACGATGGCGGAATCGTTCGGGGTGAACGGACGCGGACGCTTTTACGAAGAGGCCGGCGCCATTCGCGACGTGATACAGAATCACCTGCTCGAAGTGCTCGGCTTTCTCACGATGGAAGCTCCAAGCTCCGGCGGCACCGGCGATTTGAGCGACGAGCAAGCGCGACTCTTCGCATCGGTACGTCCGCTCGCTCCAGACGATATCGTGCGCGGGCAGTGCAGGCAGTATCGCGACGAGAAAGATGTCCCCGCCGATTCAACCGTAGAAACGTTTGCTGCGGTGAAGCTGCACATCGACTCGCCACGATGGAGCGGCGTTCCCTTTCTCATTCGCGCCGGAAAGTTTCTTGCGGTTACTGCGACAGAAGTGCTTGTCACCCTCAAAGAACCAGCGCATCACGCACTGCCAGCGGGTGCAGCAAACTTCATTCGCTTTCGGCTTGGGCCCGACGTCAAGATCACGATCGGCGCGCGGGTGAAGCGTCCGGGTGAATCGCTCGATTCGGATCCGGTGGAGTTCACGGTCATGCACAAGCCTGACACGAACGAGATGGATCCGTACGAACGGTTGCTTGGTGACGCGATGGAGGGTGACGCGATGCTCTTCGCCCGCGAGGACTTCGTTGAAGCAGCGTGGACGATCGTTGGACCGGTACTTGGCAACGTCACGCCAGCGTATTCGTACGAGCAGGGACAGTGGGGCCCGCGTGAGGCGGATCGGTTGGCGGAGAGTGTGGGTGGCTGGGCCAACCCGGCATCATCCGCCTAACATGGAAGCGAGCGAGAACGGGAGCGACGGTCCGGCGGTGCGAGAGATACAGGTGGTCGCAACAACCGTCGAGCTGTCACGCGTCGCCGCAGAGGCGATCGTGTTGCGTGCGGCCGATGCCATTCACAAACGCGGTCGGTTCATCATCGCACTCTCCGGCGGCTCGACGCCCAAGTCGCTCTTTCAGCTACTGGCGACACCGGCGTTTGCATCGCGGTTCGACTGGCAGCGGGTGCACGTCTGCTGGGGTGACGAGCGGTGTGTTCCACCCGACGATGCGCGCAGCAACTATCGCATGGCGTGCGAAGCGTTGCTTGATCACGTGCCGATCGCCGAAGCGAATGTGCATCGCATTCGCGGCGAAGACGCGCCGGTGGCAGCAGCCGCAGCGTACGAGGCAGAGCTGCGGAATCTCTTCAACATGTCCGAGCGACATGACGACGACTTCCCGTCGTTTGATCTCATACTTCTGGGCCTCGGCGCAGATGGGCACACAGCGTCGCTGTTTCCACATGGTGCCGCGCTGCACGAACAGTCGCGTTGGGTTGCCGCCGAATTCAGCGAGTCAGTTTCGATGTGGCGCATTACGCTCACCTTGCCGCTGATCAACGCCTCTCGCCACGTCCTGTTTCTTGTCGCTGGTGCCGACAAAGCGGATGTGATCCGACAGATCTCAGCGACGCCCGCGCGCAGCGAGTCCCTGCCTGCTGCACGAGTGGCACCAACTCGTGGGACCGTGCACTGGATCATTGACAGTGCAGCCGCCGCGAAGTCCACGTCGTCTTCGATTACCAGCGCGTAGTTTCGGTCGCAACCGGCAGCGCGACAGCGGGCTCGATCACAACAGTGTGGGTCCGCTCATCGTCGACGAGCCGAATGATCTGATCCTTCATCACCACGCCGTCCACCGTCACCTGAGCGCCAACTTTCTGCACGGCCGCCGGACTGTTTACGACGATCTCGTACGTCGCGCGGCCAAAACGGTAGGTGATTTCATATTTCGGCCACGCAGTTGGAACGCACGGCGCAATGCGCAGCGTGTCGCCGACTTTGGTGAAGCCGAGCAGGTTCTCGATGCCGACGCGATACATCCAGCTTGCCGAACCGGTGTACCAGGTCCATCCACCCCGGCCGAGTTGAGATTGCGCTGTGTACACATCTGCAGCGACGACGTACGGCTCCACCTTGTAGCGATCGACATCGGCGCCGGTAGCGCTGTGAGTGAGCGGATTGAGCATTTGAAACAGATCGAACGCACGGTCGCCGTCGCCTTGCATCGCCGTTGCAAGTACTCCCCAGAGCGCCGCATGCGTGTACTGCGCGCCGTTCTCGCGCACTCCCGGCAGATACCCCTTGATGTAGCCAGGATCGTGATCACCGCGATTGAACGGTGGCGTGAGCAGCATGATCAACCGCGTATGTTCATCGACGAGTTGGGCATTGAACGCACGCATCGCCAGTTGCTGCCGTGCCGCACCTCCAGCGCCTGAGATCACGCTCCAGCTTTGGGCGATCGAATCGATTCTGCATTCCTCGCCGGAGTTCGAGCCGAGTGGCGTGCCGTCGTCGTAGTATGCACGCCGATACCACTGGCCGTCCCATCCGTTTGATTCGATGGCGACAACGTATGCATCAGCCGTGCGACGCATGAACTCCACTTCGCCAGTGTCGTTGCGCAACTCAGCGTGGACAGCAAAGGCGCGAAGTGTCTTGATCAGGAACCATCCGAGCCAGACGCTCTCACCGCGACCGTCGCCGCCGACGCGACTCATTCCGTCGTTCCAGTCGCCTGTGCCAATCAACGGTAGCCCGTGCTCGCCGGATGTGCATGCACGCCGGATCGCGCGCCGGCAGTGTTCGTAGATCGTGCCGTGCTCCTCCGTGACCGTCGGCAAGTCGTACAACTCGTGCTCATGCGGCGCGAGTTGGCGCATGCTGATGAATGGCACGTACTCGTCGAGAATCGACTTGTCTCCCGTAACGCGCACATACTGGTCGACGACGTACGGAAGCCAGGCCAGATCGTCGGAAAATCGCGTACGCACCCCACGGCCGCTGTGTGCGTGCCACCAGTGCTGCACGTCTCCTTCCACGAACTGTCGTGCGGCAGCGCGCAAAATGTGTTCGCGCGCGATCGCCGGGTCCGTGTAGAGGAACGCCATCACATCCTGCAGCTGATCGCGAAATCCGTACGCACCGCTGCTCTGGTACAATCCCATGCGCGCCCACATGCGACAGGATAGCGCCTGATAGAGTGTCCACTTGTTCGTCATCGCGTCGAACGCTGTGTCCGGCGTGCGCACGGTGATCGCGCTGAGCCGTGTAATCCACGCGTTCCGCGATCGGGTGATCGCCAGACGAGCCTGATCGGCGGTACGGAGTCGGTCGAGTATGCGACGAGCTTCAGCTTCAGTGCCCGCGGCGCCGAGCATCACACTGATGTAGCGCGTTTCACCCGGCGCGAGTGTGATTCGCATCTGCAGCGCGGCGCAGGGATCGAGGCCCACACCGGTCCGACCGTCGAGCGAATCCTGTCGCAGTGCAACCGGATTGGACGTGCATCCGTCCGTACCAAGGAACGACAGACGATCGCCGGAATAGCTGGTGATCGGTTCGCTCGCTGCGAGGAACGCGGTCCAATCGGTGAACTGTGGATCGAAGTGATTCTGCGCGAAGATCGCCTGCTTCTCACCGACAAACTGCGTGCGCACGTGATGCTGTGTCTCTTCACGTCGCGCTCCCAACGTCCACTCAGCGAACGCGGTCACAGTCAGGCGATGCACACGATCCGACGTGTTGGCAATGCGAAGCAGAGAGAGCTTGACCGCCGCATCGTCGGGCATACCAAGCAGCAGCTCAGTGTGAATGCCGTCGTGCTGGTGTTGGAAGGTAGAACTCCCCGCACCATGCCGTACAGTGTAGCTGCCATCACCCGCGATTGGCGCAGGAGTTGGACTCCAGAGTTCACCGCTATCATTGTCGCGAAGATAGATGACGTCGCTGATCGGATCGGAGACGGGGTCGTTGTGCCAAGGCGTGAGCCGATAGAAGTACGCGTTTTCGGCCCACGTACATCCTGCTCCGCGTTCAGTGACCAGAAAGCCACCGAGCGGATTGGCGATCACATTCGACCATGGCGCCGGCGGAAGTTGACCGTCGTCAACACGCACCCGATAGTCACCATCCGCATCGAGTCCACCAATTCCGTTGTCGAACTGAAGCGGTAGTCGCGCGGCTGCGCGTTCGGCATCAGCCGGGCGTGTGCGCAGCGCGCGCGAGATGAGAGGCGCAACGAGTGGCCGCAGTACAGACGCGATGGCGTTCAACGCGCCGCTCCGCTCCGCACCTTGAGGCGCAGTGGGCACATTCCGCTCGGGCACAGTACCACCGTCAACCGACGCGGTGCGCTCGTCATCGTCCTTCACAATCTCTTCTGCACTGGACAGCACACGCGCCAGCGAGCGACCGTCACATAGGACGTGCACGCGTGCGGTCGCCGAGAGCATCAGGAAGTCTTCGGTCTGAAACGTGTCACGTCGCCGGACAAAGACGCCCCCCGGTTGATCGATGAACATGGCGTCGTTTGCCGACACCATCGCTTCACTGATCGCCTCGCGAAGCTCCTGTAGATAGTCGTACGGATGCGCGTTGATTACGACGAGATCGACAGTGAGCCCGCGTCTACGCCAATAACGATGCGCCGCAAACAGTTCGCGCAGTGTCGGCAGTCCATCGACAGAGTCGATCTGAGCCAGCAGGATCGGCAGGTCTCCGGAGATCGCGTACGACCACAGTCGTGGCTGCGAGCCGCGATTGCGACGACGTTCATCGATCGGCGGCGCAAGCGATGCGCCGCGATAGAGCAGTTGCGCCGCGATGTCCTGGAATACGGCGGCGTTTGTTGGCGTGATGCCAAGCTCGGCGAGCCCGATCTGCGTCGACGTCCACGCAAAGTCGAGCGCACGCTGCGCCGCGTGCGAGTCATGGTATCGACCGGCCAATTCAAACGCAGACTCACGACTGGTTGCAACGAGCGTGGTAAACGCCACGCTCACCGATTGCCCCGGCGCAACACGCACCCGCGTGCGAAGCGCAAAGATCGGATCGAGTACTGCACCCGTCGCCCCGGACAGCGGCCCTTCACTCTGCATTGCACGCGGGTCGTGTACAGACCGGCCTCGCCCGATGAAGAGCGAACGATCCGTTTCACAGGTCACATCGGCGGTTCGGTCGCGCCCGGCATCGATGACGTGCACACACCAAAGCTGCGGATCATCGGGTGTGCGCCGACGACGTGTCGCCGTGATGGCCGTGCACCACGCATGCCATTCAGTCTCGACAAACAGATTCGAGAACGCTGGATGTGCACGGTCCGCGTCCGCGCTCGCCATCACGATCTCGCCGTAGCTCGTCAACTCGATCTCGTGTTCGATGCTCCCGGTGTTCGTCAGCGTGACGCGGCGGACCTCCGCGGCGTCGGCCGGGACAACGGTGATTTCCGTTTTGGTTTCGATATCCCCATCGGCGCGCTGCAACGTGACGCGATCGGATGCAAGCCACGCGCGACTCCAGTCGGCCGGAGTCGCCATCGGCTGCTGCGCCGCAGACCACATCCGACCGGCCGTGATGTCGTTCACATAGTAGAACTGTCCGGTTTCATCGCACGTGCTATCGGCGCGCCACCGCGTAACGGCCAACGACTCATACCGACTGTATCCGCTGCCATTGTGATTGACCATCACCATGTATGGCGTCGAGCCAAGGAGCGCGATTCTCGGCGCGTTCGCGTCTGCCGTATTCACCTCACGTACCACAGGCCGGCTACGCTCGCCACTTGGCTGCGCGTCATCCGGCCGAGCGGTCTGCGCCTTCTGCATCACGAGACGCCGCGGAATACGCTCGTGGAGGAGGAGTTCGGCGGACTTGACGAGCGGATCTGCGTGGAATCGTTCCTGCCACACGTCATCCCGCAGCACATTGGTGAGCGACACCAACGTCATGCCGACGTGATGTGCCATGTACGCCTGCACCAGCGCGAAACGTTTGCCCGGCGCAGGCCTCGTGTAGTCGAGCGAATCGCAGAATCCGTATTCGCCAAACGCACCCATATTCTCGAAGGCGCGCAGATTTGCGAGCGCCCGCATGGGATCGATTTGTGCCGCCAGCGCTGTCGCATATGGCGAGAGCACAAGATCGCGGCCCAGTCCGCGCTTGAGCGCAAGATCGGGCACGCCGAAGGCCCGATACTGATACGTTTGATGACGATCGCGCACGTTGTACGCGCTTTCACTCACGCCCCACGGGACGCTGCGCGCGCGGGCGTATGCGCGCTGACGATCAAGCACGCCGTGGTACGTCTGATCAAGCAGGGTGAATGGCAGCGAGCGCATCACGAGTACCGGCATCAGATACTCGAACATGCTCCCGCTCCACGACACCATCGCCGTCATGCCGGCACTGCGGTTCAACGAGCGCGAGAGGCGGAACCAGTGTTCGACCGGCACGTCGTTGCGCGCGATCGCGATGAAACTCGCCAGTCGCGCTTCCGACGCGAGCAGGTCGTAGAACGAAGCGTCGGGCGTGAACGAGTCAGGGTGAAAGCCTATGGTGAACAGCTTGCGCGATTCATCGTAGAGAAAAGAAAAATCCATTTCGTCCACGAATGCGTACGCGCGCGCCGCGAGCGATTCCAGCTCGTCCCGCAGCGTCGGCTCTGTCGGCGCGAGTTGCAGACACGCCTGCCGCAGTGCGATCAAGTGACCCGCAAGATTGCCGCTGTCGACGGTGCTGATGTACGGCGGATCGAGCACCCGCAGATCGTTGAGATCGTACCAATTGAAGAAGTGCCCGCGATAGCGCCGCATTTTGGCGAACGTGCCGAGCGTGCGATCGAGTTGCGCAACCATGTCGGCGGCCGTGACGAAGCCGAGGTCGTGCGCGCTGACCATCGAGAGCAGGTGAAGCCCCATGTTGGTCGGCGACGTGCGCATCGCGACGATGGGCTCAGGCTCGGCCTGAAAGTTGTCCGGAGCCAGCCAGTGCGTCTCTTCGGTGACAAAGCGCTCGAAGAAGTGCCAATGCGCCGAAGCGTAGCGCATGGCGCTGTCTCGCGCTGACTTGGGGAGTTGACGACGGATCGGTGCCGCTGCGAGGCTGAGACGCGCAGCGATTCGCGGCGAGTCGAGCCAGAGCGCGACGATGCACCACATCGCCAGCGCGGGCATGATCAGTGCGCGAAGATGCAGGTTGGAGACGATCTGGTCGCGCACCGCGAAAACGGAGATCGCGATGGCAATGATGGCAACGAGGATTACTGACGCGCGCATCATGCGCCAGGTTTCCACGCCTACCGAGGAGATGCCACGCTCAACGGCGAGTGCGGGTCGCCATTCCAGCATATTCCGTTTTGAGACGAGCATCCGATACAGTGTTCGGATGATCGCATCGGCGGACGTATACGCTTGATGCGGGAGGAAAACGACTGCGACGATTGCTTGTTGGAGACTGACTACGGCGTCTTGCCCGACCGCCCCGTAGTATGCGCGCCACGATCGATCGAGCGGCGGCCGAACGATCGCAAGCGCCAGTGCAGTCGCCCATGGCGCGATGATCGCGCCAACGCCGAGCAACGTCCATCGTAACGTGGAACCCGGGAGTACCGTCCAACCAGCGAGCAGAAAGAGCAACTGCGACAGCTCGACGGTACTGCGGCGCAGATTGTCGAGAATCTTCCACTGCGACAACAGTGACAACCGGTTCCGCTCCGGTCCATCCGGGCCTGGCACGCGACGACGCAGCCACGGCTGCAGCTGCCAGTCGCCACGGATCCAGCGGTGTTTCCGCTGCGTGTACGCCACATACGTCGACGGATAGTCATCGTACACGATGACATCGGTCGCGAGACCGGCCCGCGCGTAATTCCCTTCGATCAGATCGTGCGAAAGGAGCGTGTTGACGGGAAAGCGTCCATGCGTCGCCAGTTGGAATGCATCGACGTCGTAGATTCCCTTCCCGGTGAAGCTGCCCTCGCCGTACAAGTCCTGATACACGTCGGACACCGCCGTCGAATACGGATCGACACCCGGATGACCCGACGCAATTGAGGCAAAGCGGCTTCGATGTGCACTCGGCAACGACACGCCAACGCGCGGCTGCAGAATACCGTAGCCGCGCACTACGCGACCGAGTTCCGGGTCGTAGACGGCGCGATTGAGCGGGTGCGCCATGGCGCCAACGAGCGACGGCGCTGCATCCGGAGGTAGTACCGTGTCCGCATCGAGCGTGATGACGTAGCGGACCGTGCGCAGGATCGTGAGATCACCGCTGATGACGGAGAACGCATCGGACACGTCGCCGCGCAGCAGCAAATTGAAATCGGACAATTTGCCGCGCTTGCGCTCCCACCCCATCCAGATCTTGTCGTGCGCGTTCCAACGACGCGGTCGATGCAGCAGATGAAACACGTCCGGTCCATGCAACGAATGTCGTTCGTTGAGCGCGCGCACACCTTCCAGCCCTGCAGCCACGATCTCGTCGTCACCCGGCCGCACTTCGGTCGCGGCATCGGTAAAGTCGCTGAGCAGCGCGAAATGCAGATTTGCTTCGCGGTTGGCCAGAAACTGTACTTCAAGATTCTCGAGCGCGTCCCGCACATCGTCGACTGACGCAAACAGCGTTGGGACGACAACCGCCGTTCGATATTCCGCCGGCACGCCGTGCTCATGCAGATCGAGTCGCGGTAGTACGGTTGGCGGCAACCACGTGTTCACCAACTGATTGAGCACACCAACGGCGATGTCGAGTGCCGGCAGAAACGCAAACGCGAACACCAGCCAGAGTGCCCGTCGCGCATCGGACTCAATCAGCAGCACCACGGCCAGCGTTGCCATCAGCGTTACAAGCATCACGCCGCCGATGAAGACTACGTTCGGATGACTGCGCACGGATCGCTCAATCCGCTCCGGCAACGTCGGCGAATAGCCCACCTGCCGCTCGAGGTCGAACATCCCATCGTCAACGAGGTAGTAGCCGACGTGCGCGCGACGCTCATCGACCGCCGGTGCGCCCCGCTCCGCCGTTGCGGCGGCGACGGGGTCCGCTGTTGCCGTATCGGGCGATGTAATGCGTCCGATGACATGCGCTCGCGCGAGATCGACAGCGCGTTGCGCAACGATTCCTTCACTCTGACTGCATCGCTTGGAAATCCGCTCGACGGCGTGGCGATAGCAGTCGCGCGTTGCGAACGTCATCAGACGATAGAAATCCGACGGATCGGTGCGCAGCACTGCCTCCATCACGCTCTGGTGCTCAACGAACAAGCGCCAATCGCGTTGCCCGATGCCACGCAGACTCATGATGCTGTTGGCCATCATCAGTTGCGTCAGCGCGAGTCGCTGTGTCGACTGCGCCACGGCGTTCTCGGGAATTACGCCTGCATCACGCATCCAGTTTTCGAGCCACAACAGCGGCGGCGACGTCCCTTCCACCTGCCGCAGCGATCGCAAAAACCGAGACACAAAATGCGGCGTCAGCGCATGTTCGGCGTCGGCAAACTCACGCAGGCCCAGACGCAATTCGGTACCGCCGCGCGCACTTGCCTCGACAATTCGCGTGGCCCAGTGATCGGCGAGCTCAATCTCGTCGAGCCGGTGCAGCGTGCGCAGCGTGAGTCGACGCACGCTCTCGATGAGTCCGAGTCTGAGCATCGCGGGCATCGCCCACAGCTCGCCGACAGACAGCGATGATACGCTCTGAAAGGCTTCGACGTAGAGATCGACGTTCTCAAGATCGACGCGCGCTTCGGTGTGCGATATGAGCGAAATCGCCATCTCGTACACGCGCGGATAGCCCGTGAGCGGACCGCTGCTCAGCTCCGGCAGCTCGCGGTAGAAGTCGCCGGGCAGACTGGCGCGCACCTCATGCAGATGCTCCTGCACGACGTGATAGTTATCGAGAAACCATTCGGCGGCCGGACCCGCGTCGACCTCATCCACGGACGCAGCAAGCAGGCGCGTGTATGCGTCCGCGAGAATGCGTCGCGTGTCCGCCAACCGCGCGAGCAGGCGCGCCGAGCGCAACGGCGCGCGCCCCACGACAAGTCGTTGGCCACGCGCAACCGCGCGCGCGCGCGCGGCAAGATGGTCCGACCCGAGCAATTCGCCACGAATCGGACCAACCAGCAGCTCTTCGGACGCATCGGCCCGGAGGCGATCTGCACGACTATTCATCGTTCGGCTGCGCAGCCAAAACGGCGACTACGCAGTTGTGCCCGCCGCGCGGCGGCTGCGCTTGCCACGTGGTACCGCCGAGTTCAGAGAACCTTACGTCCCTGAATCACGCGGACCAGGATGACGATGATCGCGACGACAAGCAGAATGTGGATCATACCGCCCATCGTGTATGCACTGACCATTCCCAGCAGCCAGAGCACGACGAGAATGATGGCGATCGTCATGAGCATGTGAAATCTCCGTTGAAGTTTTTCCCGACCGGCACCAGACGTTGCCGTAACTCGATTTGCGAGTGCGCAATGATGCATTCGCGCGGGTGCGACACTGTCGCTGTAGACTATCCTATTCAAGTTCCGTACCGGAATCCCGGCGCGGCGATGCATTGCCCTGTGAGCTATGGCACAGCACCGCTCACGACAGGCACAGCAAGCCGAACGGGCCGCTCACTCACTGAGTGAACGACCCGTTTTGTCACGGCGCGACTTGCGAGCTAGCTGATGCTGGGTGCGAGGCGATCACGCATTATTGGTCACCAAGTACGAACGCCCGCAGCGGTGCGCCTCCGGTGCTGTTGTCCGCTGCGACGATCGTGCGCCCACTGCCCGCGGCCAGCGCCAAACTCCCAACGTTGATGACCACAGCACCCGCACGTGCCGCCGCGGCAATGCCCGCCGGCACCACGCGTATCTGATACGTCCCCGCAGCAACGGCTAAGTACGTCGACGCGCTCTGATACGCAACGTTGCTCAGCGTCGGCGTAGCTGCTGCCAGATCGGCGCCGACGGCAGTGACAAAGACGTCGACAGCACCCGCGGTTGGACTCAGATGCACAACGCGTAACCTTGCCTGCCCCGACGCCGGCAAGGTGTTGTCATCGGTCGTCAGGAACGACGACACTGCCGTACCAGCCGCTCCACCGATCGCGTACGCCGTGCGGTCCTGATTGTCACTCACGGTGAATGTGATTGTGGCGACTGTCGTGTTCGTGTCTGCCGTACGCTTCAGTACGAGCGAACGCGAACCGGTGAGAATCGCCGCGTAAAACGCCGTTGATGGCGCCGCGAGCGACGCTGGTGTGCTCTGCGTGTAGGTGAGGTTCACGCCGAACGGCAGCTTCTCGAGAATCGCATTCACACGTCCCTTCGTCGTGTCAGTGATGACGTTCACGAAGCGCACACGCCCCTGCGCCCCCGACGGCGACAGTGGATCAGCGGCGTCCTTCGTACCGCACGCAGCGACGCCCGCGGCGAGGCACGCGATGATGCCGAACTTCATGGTAACGAACGTCGTGCCGATCGTCGTATTGCACTTCATGCGATGCGCCACGCGCACCCTCGCTCTGTTGGTCAAGTTCATGGTCATGGTTGGCGTCCTCACTGAACCGTGCAGCCAGACGGAAACGTCGACGGTTCCGTCGGATCGGGAAGCGCCGTGAAGCTCGCGTTCGGATTCGCATTGCGATCGCCAAGCGCGTACGGCAACCAGCAACGCTGTCCTTCAACAGGAACCGACGGCGCCGCGGTCGGGCCGCGCACCGCATTGCGACGACGCGCGTCTTCCCAACGCGAACCGGTTCCAAGCAATTCGTAGCGACGTTGCAGATAGATCTCCGTGAGCAGATCGGTCTGCGAAAGTTGCGACGTCAGTGCAGGCAGGCACGCCTTCGGATCATCGAGCCCGCGTCCGCCAGCACAATCGGTGCGCACTGAATCGAGCGCTGCCTGGGCGCCGGCAAGATTGTTCTGCGACGCAAGCGCTTCCGCCTTGATCAGCAACGCTTCGTCGGGCATGTACACCAGCAACGGTGCCTGCGGACTCGCCCAGCGGCTGAACGGATCGAGCAGTGCACCGATTCGACCGGTCAGCGTCGTGGACGGAATGACGTAGTACGAAAACCGCTGATCCTGCGGCAACATCGACTGGCGCCACTGACGGCGAACAGCGATGCCCTGCGTGCCACCCGTCACTGCCGCAAACGGATTCACCGTCGGTGCCGGAAACGTGAGTGCAGAAATCGCCGCCGTGCCCGTGCGCGCAACCAGATTCGCCGCTGCCAACGCCGTTGCTTGATCGCCCGCGATGCGCGCATACCGCGCACGGAACATCTGGATCATGTTTGACAGATTCACACCCGGCGTCAGGATGCTGCTATTGAAGAACGCACTCGGCGCCGTCGCCGCAATCGTCGCCGCCGCCGAGTCGAGCAGTGCGCGCACAACAGGTAGCGACTGCGAACGTGGAACGTATGTGGGCGATGTTACGCCGAGTGTCTGCACCGGGATTCTCTGATACGACTGCAATGCTTCACCGAGCGCTTCCGCTTTGAGCGTAAACGCCAGTGCCCGCAATCCGGCACGCGTACCGGGGTCAATCTGCGCCGACAGCGCATCAGCACCGGTGAGCAGATCGTCGGCCGTGCGTACCGTGCGATAGACCGAGTTGAACACGTTGTCCGCGATACCAGTCCCCGGCGCCACGGCGCCCTGCTCGGCGTCGCTGATGGATATGAGTGCCGCACTCGTTGCCGCGAATTCATCGGTGACGAGACCGGCCGTGTACGCGAAGTTGCCGTACGATGTGGCGAAGCGTGATTGCAGGCCCGTCGCCAGCGCGATGACGCCGTCAACGTTGGTGGTGACCTGCGCTTCGGTCGGCGAATTCGGATTCTGCAAATCGAGGCTGCATGCCCCGAGCGAAACAGCGGCCAGTGCGACCGCGCTCTGTCTGATCACTCGCATGGGTATTGATCTCCGCGGGTCAGTATGTGAATCGCGCACTGACAGACCACACGCGCGGAATGGGATAGCCACCAAAATCGAAGCCGCGGTCAGCGGCAGTTGTCTGCACGGAACCAACACCACCGGCGTTCGTGCCGAACAGGTTGATCTCGGGATCGTAACCACTGTACTTGGTCCACACCGCGAGGTTGCGCCCTGACACAGTCACGTCGATCCCATCCTTGAAGATGCGGCGAAGCGGAGTTGCATCGATCGAGTAGGTCGCCGACAGTTCGCGCAACTTCACGAACGAACCGTCTTCCACCCAGTACTGGAAGATGCCTTGCGTGCGTGCATTGAACCCTGGCGGCAACTTACGCGGATCGCCGAAGGGCAACAGTTCGCGCTGGTACTCGTACGAGTTGCTTGCAACGCCCGCGTTCTGTGCGCGCGTCGAGAGATTCATCACGTCGTTGCCAAACACACCGTCAAGCAACATACGGAAGCGCAGACGCTTGCCGAGTGTGAATTCGTTGAGCAACGAACCAAGCCACGACGGATTCGGATCGCCGATGACCGCGTTGAGCGAGTCGTTGCAGGTGCCCTGGCTGATCGCCTGCCGCTGCGCCAGCGTGGCCCCCATATCCACGGCCTGATTGCTGCGACGGTACCGACCGAGCGAGTCGAGCAGCAGCGCGCCGGTCACGCAGTTTCGCGCCGCGTACGAGCCGTAGAACACACCGGCCGGCTGCCCGGCACGAATACGGTTGGGATAACCGCCGGCGGACTGGAAGTCGAGAATGTCAAGTTTCTCGACGTTGTTCTTGTTCGTCGAGTACGTCGCCGTCGTCGACCACTTGAAGTTGGCCGCATCGACATTCGTCGTTTTCACCATCAGCTCGACGCCCTTGTTGGACATGCTGCCGATCGGGAAGAACTGACGCGAGAAGCCAGTGCTCGTGGCCAGCGGACGGAAGAACAACAGATCAGAAACGAGGCGATTGTAGTACGTCGCATCGACCGACACCTTGCCGTTGAGCAGTCCAGCCTCGGTACCGACTTCCCACTCTCGTGCGCGTTCATTGCGCAGCGTCGGATTGCCGTACGTCACGTCGTTCGCAAAGCCCGGACGTCCGGCGAATGGCAACTGTGCGTAAGTGACAAACTGCGAGTACGCATTGACGATGCCGGGCTGACTGCCGGCCCAGCCGAGCGCGCCACGGAGTCTCAGGTTGTTCACCAACCCGTCGCGATTGGTCAGCGCAACATACGATGCTGAGAACTTCGGGAACGCCTGCCACCGTTCAGACGGCGCAAACGTGCTGGACGCGTCATAACGCACGGCGCCTGAGAGGAACAGGCGATCCTTGATCGCGACCTCCTGCTGACCAAAGAATCCGAGTGTACGAAGCTCGACTTCCGTCTGTCCTGCGCTGAACACCGAGCCCGCGCCAACAAGTTCACCGACAGGCGCGAGACCGTTTGCGACAGCGTTCGTAGTCCGTACTTTCTGATCGGTGTAGTTGAAACCACCGGTGGTGCGCAACACGAAATCTCCGATCGGCTTCCACGAGTATGTCGCAATGCCGTCCTGATTGACGATGCGATTGCCCTGGAAAATCGACTGCGAACGGCCGGTCGAATTGGGCGCAGTGCCCAGCACCGCGTTGCGCGGAATGAACTGGCGCGCTTCGAACGATGTGTTGTCGACGCCGATCGTGTAGTCGAGAATCAAATCCTGCACCGGCGTCCACGTCAATTTGCTCGACCCGATGAATCGATCGATCGTCTGTGGATTCTTGATCCGGTCGATCGCCAGCAGCGGATTGGTGCCGAGTGCGGGCGGCAACGGATAGATGCCATTGACCGGACGGAAATCGACGTTGGTCGGCGCAAAGAAGAGCGACCCCATGATACCGTAATCATTGTTCTCGCCAAACGCCTGAAACTGATTCTGCGTCGTGACATAGTTCGCCGTCACGTTCGCAATCAGGTGCGTGTTCAACGTCTGCTGCAGATTGACACGCGCGCCCTGCCGCTTGGACGATGTACTTTTGAGAATTCCATCTTCAGCCGATGCATTCGCACTCAGAAAGTAGCGCGTCTGCTCGTTGCCACCTTCGACCGTGAGATTCTGCTCGGTCGCGGGCGCTTTCTTGAAGATGTCGTTCTGATAGTTGAAGCGGGCGACCGGCCGACCGTTCTCGTTGAACGGATACAGATTGAACGGCTGCTGCTCACGCAGCTCGCTCGTCGCGTATCGCGTGTTGAATGCGAAGCGCGGCTTCCCGATCGTGCCACGTTTGGTGAAGATCTGCACGACTCCGTTATTCGCGCGCGATCCGTACAGGGCGGCGGCAGCGGCACCACGAATGATCTCGATGTGCTCGATGTCTGCTGGATTGAGATCGGCGAGCCGGTTCTGCGGGTTCGAGCGACCGCCAAGATCGATCAACTGGGCGGAGCCGTTGTCGATGATCACGCCGTCGATGATGTACAGCGGATCGGAACCCGAGATGAACGAGTTCACGCCACGCAGACGCACCGACATGCCGCCGCCGCCCGGTCCGCCGGAATTCTGGGAGATCTGGGCACCGGCAACCTTGCCTTGAAGCGCCTGATCGAGCGTCACGGCCTGCGCCCGACTGATCAACGTCGAGTCGACGGAAGCAATGCTCGTTCCGACTTTGCGCTTTTCTGTCGGTGCGGCAGATCCGGTCACGATCACTTCGCTCAGGTTCACGGCGCTGACGCGCAACGCGACGTCAAGCGTCACCGAACCAGCGTCCGTCATCGTGATTGGCGACGCCACCGGCGAGTACCCGATCCGTCGCACAGTGATCGAACGCAATCCACTTGGTACGCCGGTGATGATATACTCGCCGGTCGCGCTACTGATCGCCCCGATACGAGTGCCGACCACCACCAACTGCGCTTCGGCGAGTCCACGTCCATTCGCGGCATCGGTCACCTTACCGCGCACGGTCCCTGTTGCACCCTGGGCCAGCACTATCGCTGGCGCCGCGATGATCGCGAGCGCGAGAGCCACCGCGCCACGTCGCACGTGTCGAAAGTTCATTCCTTTAGCTCCAAGTCTGCGTTTTCCCTGCGGCATCATGACAACAACCGCCGCAACCGCTACGGGCCACAAGTGGGTGGACATATAGTCGGAGCGGGCCCGCGTAGCCACCCATCGCGACGCTAAGTCTGGTACGGGGGTAGTCAATCAAGGTTTCTGCCCCGATACTCCCCATAGGCCCCGACGTCGGCTCCCCACCCGTCCTGCCTCCGCCCCCAACGATGCGCGTCCACAGTCAGACCTCATGAACGCGATCGGGATGGTCGGCGTGATGCGCGGCATCGCAGACCTGATCACAGATGCCGACGACGCCTTTCTCGGCATGCTGGGATTCGACCGCGCGGAGTTGCACGCGGGCGGACTCAACTGGAAAGCACTGACGCCAGCTGAGTTCCTGCATCTCGACGAAGCCGGGACGCGGCAGGCAAGCCAAGGCGGGTTCACGGTTCCCTACCAGAAAGAATTCGTTCACAAGGATGGCTCCCGCGTCCCAGTCCTGCTGGTGTGTGCACTGGTTCCCGGTATCGTCGACGGTTGGATTGGCTATGTGGTGAACCTGTCCCTTCCGACGCATCAGCCACGCGTTCCC
>JBKJTE010000002.1:0-7292 GCA_046590495.1 Gemmatimonas sp.
ATGATGAAGCGCGTCGTGGCCGAAGGCGCCACGCTGGAGCGCGCCAGTTGGAAGATTCCCATGATGGGTACGTTGGCACGCTTTGCTGATGTGAGCGGCACCATCTATGGGCTGACAAATGCGATCGCGCCAACGGGCTCGCCGCACGTGCCGATGCCATTCGGCACGAACCCCAGGCCGCCAGCCAACTCGATCTGCAGTCTCGAGATGTACGCGAAGGACGACGCCAGTCCAAAGTTCTTCTCGGAGCTCTTTGGTTGGGGGACGCTGCCCACGATGCCCGCGTACGTCGCATTCGATGCAGGTGCTGGCATCGGCGGGGTCTTTCAGTCGCATACACCCGCGCTCCCCGCAGTGGCATACATCTACGTCGCGGATGTCGCGGCAACGCTCGTCGCAATCGAAGCGGCCGGTGGCAAGCGACTGGGTGATGCGATGAGCATGCCGGGGATGGGCACGTTCGGGTACTTCACCGACCCGTCTTCGACGACGATGGCGCTGATCGGGCCGTAGCCGGCGTCGGTTGATGTTCGCCGGTGACGTTATTGCTGTTATTACATGAAATCGCAACCGCTCAAAGTCGCCCGCATCGGCAATTCACGCGGCGTTCGAATTCCGGCCTCAACGCTTGAGCGATATCGCATCGGCGACAGCGTGATCATGGAAGAGCGTGAAGACGGAATTCTGCTCCGCCCAGTACGGTCGACGGGGGCGCGTTCGTCGTGGGAAGAGACAGCGCGTGCGATGGCGAGCGACACGGAAGACTGGAGCGGGTGGAATGCGACGGACGCCGACGATCCTGATCCTATTCAATGGGATGTGCCAGTGCGTCGTCCTGCCGCGCGACGAGTGGCGGAGGAACCGGCACGCGATTCGACGTCCCATTCGACATCAAAGACGACGTCCTATTCGACCCCCAAGCGCAAGTCGAAACAGTGAAGCGCTACGAGATTCGTTGGGCGAACCTCGACCCGACGACCGGCTTGGAAATGGCGAAGACGAGACCGGTCGTCATCGTGAGCCGTGACGCACTCAACGAACGGCTGCAGACAGTCACCGTCTGTCCACTCACGTCGCAGTTGAATCCAACTTGGCGCACGCGCCTGCCAGTTCACGTGGCGCGAAAGCGCGCAGAAGTCGCGGCGGATCAAATCCGAACCATCAGCAAAGCGCGACTCGGCGACAAACTCGGCACGCTCACGCCCGCTGATGCGGCGGCACTTCGTCGACTGATCACAGAGATGTACGGCGAGTAGCGATCGCAACCCCAGTGCGGGCCGGGCCGCGAGCGCGAGCGGAGTCTTCACCAATTACGGCCCCCAAAGACCCGCCAAGATTCGAGAGCGTGACTCAGTAGTACAGCATTTGACTCATCGAAATGAGTATGATATACTCACCCGATGACTACTCGACTCCAGGTCCTGCTCGAAGACGACGAAATCGCTGAGATTCGCGTTGTGGCCAAACGCCATCGGATGACCGTGGCCGAGTGGGTGCGTCAGGCGCTCCGATCGGCCCGTCGCGCTGAGTCGAGCGCTGACCCAGACAAGAAAATCGCAGCAGTTCGTGAGGCCGCGCGCGGTGAGTATCCGACCGGCGATATCCAGCAGATGTTGACTGAGATCGAGGGGCAGTATCTGGTCGACAACGACGCATGATTTTTGTCGATTCCAACATTCCGATGTACCTCATCGGCGCTGCGCACCCCAACAAGTACTCGGCGCGGCGGCTGCTGGAGCGATACATCGAGAGCGGCGAACGTCTCGTTTCTGATGCCGAAGTGCTGCAAGAGATCTTGCATCGCTACGTCGCGATCAATCGTCGAGACGCAATTCAGCCGGCGTTCGACGCGCTGCTGCAAATCGTGGATCACGTGTATCCCGTTGATGCAACCGACATGCAGCGCGCGAAATCATTGCTCCTCACACCGACTCAGCTCTCGGCGCGCGACGCGGTGCACGTCGCAGTGATGCAGCGGTACCGCATTGAAAGGATTATGAGCTTTGACGCGCACTTTGACGGTGTCACATCGGTTGTCCGATTGGGTTCTCAGTCGTGAGCCGTGGGGCTCGGAATTCACGACTGAGAACTCAAAACGCATCAGAGTTCACTTCTGGGCACTCAGCAATCGTCGCTGAGTAACCAGCAATTACCGGCTAAACCGGGAACAGCATCTCCCGATACCGCGGCAACGGCCAGAACTCATCGCCCACGTTGAGCTCCAGCGCGTCGCACGCGTCGCGCACTTCACCCATCGTGTCGCAGCCCGTCGATGTGAGGTACTTGGCCTGCGCATCCGCGTCGTCATGCAGTGCTTCGGCCTTGGCGGTCGCCTTGGCGAGTTCTGCACGCTTCTTCTGCAACGTCGCGATCAACTTGCTCGTCGCGTTCGCCGCATCGACCAGCGGCTGCACGTTGATGCCAGCGGCGGCGCCCTGACCGGCGGCACCGGCAATCTGGCCGACGTATGCGTACGCGGCCGGCAACACCTGCGTGTCGACAATCTCCTGCAACGTGTGCAACTCGATCAGGATGTCCTTGATGTAGCGCTCGAGGCGGATGTGATAGCGGCTCTCAAGTTCCGTCTCCGTCAGAATGCCCGTCGACTTGAAGAGCGCCTTCGCTTCCGGCGTCTTGAGCTGCAGCAACCCTTCCGGCGTGCGACGGAGATTGAGCAGCCCACGGTTCTTGGCTTCGACGACCCATTCGTCGGAGTAGTTGTTGCCTTCGAACCGCACCGCCGCCGTCTCCTTGAACGACGCGCGCACAACCTTGAGCACTGCGTCGTCGGTGCTCTTGGTGGTCTTCAGTTCCTTGCGCAGCTTCTCCGTCAACTCGCTGATCGCTTCAGCGACGGCCGCCTGCAGCAGCATCACCGGAAACGCGATGCTCTGCGATCCGCCGACGGCGCGGAATTCGAACTTGGCACCGGTAAACGCAAACGGTGACGTACGATTGCGATCAGTGTTGTCCTGCTCCACTTCGGGAAGCTTGGCGACGCCGAGCTTGAGCATCGCTTGCTCGGCATTCGTGGGCGAGGTCTTACCGGCCGCGATGTCTTCGATCACGCGCGTGAGCATGCTGCCGACAAACGCCGAGATGATGGCTGGGGGTGCTTCGTTGGCACCAAGACGGTGTTCGTTCCCACTCGTGGCGATACCGGCGCGCAACAGGCCGGCGTGCTTGTGTACACCCTTCAGCACCGCTGCCAGAAACAACAGGAAGCGGAGATTCTGATGCGGTGTCTTGCCGGGCTTGAGCAGATTCGTGCCGTCGAGATCGTTGTCCGACGTGATCGCCATCGACCAGTTGCAATGCTTGCCCGATCCGTTGACACCGGCAAACGGCTTCTCGTGCACGATCGCCTGCAGGCCATGACGCATCGCGATCTTTCGCAGGATGGCCATCGTCAGCTGGTTGTGATCGGTGGCGATATCGGTGTCTTCAAAAATCGGCGCCATTTCGAACTGCGACGGCGCGACTTCGTTGTGACGCGTGACGATCGGAACGCCGAGCTTGTACAGTTCGAGTTCGACCTCGGTGATGCACGCTTGCACGCGCTCGGGGATGCCACCGAAGTAGTGATCTTCGAGCTGCTGTCCGCGTGGTGGCGGCGCGCCGATGAGTGCGCGGTTGGCCATCACGAGGTCGGGGCGCAGGGCAAAGTGGGCGCGGTCGATCAGAAAAAACTCCTGCTCGGCGCCGAGCGTCGTCGTCACGCGCAGCACACCCTTGTCGCCGATGATCTCGAGCAGTTCCTGCGCGCGCGCTGACAGCACGTCCGAGCTGCGGAGCAGCGGCGTGACTTCGTCGAGGGCTTCACCGTTGTAGCCGATGAACACCGAGGGAACGCACAGATACTTCGTGCCGCCCGTTTCCGAGATGAAGACCGGTGACGCCGGATTCCACGCCGTGTAGCCACGCGCTTCCCACGTCGCGCGGAGACCGCCCGACGGAAAGCTCGACGCGTCCGGCTCCGACTGAATGAGCTGCTCGCCCGTGAATGACTCGATGGCCTGCTTGTTCTCGTCGAAGTTCAGGAAAGCATCATGCTTTTCCGCGGTCAGCCCGGTCTGCGGCTGGAACCAGTGCGTGAAGTGCGAAACGCCACGCGAAATCGCCCACTCCTTGATGACCTGCGCGACGGTCGGCGCGATATCGGAGTCGAGCTTTTTCCCGAGTCGGATGGTGGCGGCCAGCTTCTGATAAACCGACTTCGGCAGCTTCGCGCGCATCTGGCGCAGGCTCAGCGTATTCGAGCCGTACCAGCTGCTCGTGGGCTGTTGCACGCCGTTCTCTTCAGGCCGGTGCGACGTACGAACAGGGCGCTTGGTGACTTCGCGCAGGGCAACGGAGCGCGGATTGATCGGTGAAGCCATGAGCCGGGATTTCTCGGAGGAGTGAGCGTCGGTCAGTTGATCGCGTAGGCCACTGCATCAAGCGCGGGTGTATACGAGCGCGTGCAGAAGTGACAGAAAAATGGCCGATTCAGCCTCGGAAACCAAGCGCAAATTGCTAAATGCTCGCCTAACCGCGCGGATTAGGCGCATTCCACAGATCCGCGCGGCCCCAACGACAATTAACCGAGTAAATACCGAACAAAAATGGGACGGCGCTCCCCGAAGAAAGCGCCACGAGCGCTACGTCCCCACCAGCTCCACGCGCGACCACCTATCCGCCACGCGCCGGTAGACCGCGTCCTCATCCGTGGCGATGCGATGCAGGAACAGCCACTCATTCAAAACGAGGTCGCGCACGACCGCATGCCTCGCGATGATTTCGTCGATCGCGTCGACGGGCGCCTCAATGAAAACAGACAGGCGCAAGGGTTGATGCCGTTCGTGCGTGCCGTCGTGCACTGACTGCCAGGCAAGTCCGATGCGCAAGTCGCCCCCTGCGCCCTCCATGACCCCAAGTCGGCCGCCAACCACATTGTGCAGTGCTTTGTTGCCACTCCCGTACCTGCGCGGGTCTACGGTAGAGGCGTGGTACTGCATGTTGATCCAGTGCGTGACAACCATCGGTGCCGTCATGATCAGCTCGAGCACCCGGAAATCGGTATCCTCGGCCCAGCGGTAATCGTGCAGAAACGATCGTCCGCCAAGGTCAACGCCGCGCGTCCGCTCACGTGGCGCCACAATGAAAGACGCATTTCCTGCGAGCCCCCATTCTGGGCGCACCTCTGACCAATCCACGGCGCGTGCGCGGATCGCGGCGTCGACCCTCGCGTCAGCAATACCGGTCAGACCCAGCGTAGCGGCGCGCTCCCGACGTGCTGCGCGCCCAGCGTTGGCAAGCTGCGCCCGAAACGCGGCGATCTCGTCGCGCGGTCCTGCCGAAACAAAGTCGTCGTCATAGAGCGTGACATCGTCGGTGGTCGTGTCGTGCAAGCCCGCCAGAAACACCGTACCAACGACATCGATTCCCTCGGAAAGCAGCCCCGCGCGCACCCGGTCGTCGTTAAGCAGCGCCGCCAACGCACGCGCGTTCACCTCGCCCGTCTGGCCTCCACACGCCCCACAGTGCAGACCCGCTGCCTGCGGATTGTTCTCCGTGGATGCCCCGTGACCGATGAGCGCCACGATCGGCGCGAACGCCCTCGTAAGGCTCATCGCGCGAAGCACACCAGCGGCAAGACTGACGGACGCCTGAAGATCGATCGGCGCACCGCCGTCTGCGTGCGTCGCCAGCTCCAGCACCACCGCTGGGCGCGACCGGACCTTCTCACGCAACACGTCGCCCGTGCGGCCACCCAGCGCAAAACCATCCCGCAAGAGTGCGCCTGCCCAGCCGAGGCCCGCTGTCTCCACAAAGGAGAATGCGGAACCTGCCAGCGTTCCCATCTGCTTCAACGCCGCCATCCCATTCTGAGACGACAGATCAGATTTGACTCGTTGGCGGTGGACCTGATCGACGTCTTCAACCAACAACGTAGGCGCCAACAGCCCGGGTAGCTGTGCGCGTGCTGGACCCGAAACCGGCTTGTAGGCAATCGGCAAACCGAAAAATCCGGCGAAACCGAGCGTCTGAACTGCAGGTGCTGCGGCTTCGAGCGCGCGACGGAACACCTCCGATCGAACATCAATGCAGAAAACGGCCTGCACTGAGGGCGACGTCGGCAGCACCGTCGGATTCGCAACCAGCAGCTTGTGTGTCGTCGCCTCCTGGTACGCAATCTCCAAGGCGCGCTGCAGCAGCCAATCCTCGCGCTGTAGAGCCTTTGCTGTCTGGGTGGCCACTGGCCACGAGCGCTGGGCTTCACTCCACGCGACACCCAGCTTCTCTGCGTCGCCCAGTCGCAGTAGAACGAGCTCCCACGCCAGTCGCACCGCGAGGAGATCGACGATCTGGTCATCGTCCGAATGTGCAAGCCGGGCCTCCCACCGCCGGAACGCGCATGCCGACGCCCAGCCGTTCACGGAGAGCAATAGCGCCGTGAAGTAGTTCGGTTGGGCCACCGGTCCGATGTTCAACGCGCGGACGGCCTCCGCGATCAGTGTCGCCCGGTCTATGGGAAGCGACGCGACCGCTGAGCGAAAGCCTCGAACTCCCATCAGCAGACGCGGGCCCCCGTCGTGGAGCGCCAGTTCGCGCCAGAATCTCCACAGACCCGCGTCACGCGCCGGTCCCCACGGCGCCTGACCTTCGTCGAAGTAGGCGGCGCACGCCTGACTGATATGGCGCGTGATGTATTCCCTCCACGGCATCTCGTGGCGAACGTCTCGGCCGATATCCGCAACGTCCGCCATCAGGACGCGCGGAGTCCGCGCAGGTTCTTCACGCGACATCGTTGCGATGAGATCGCGCGTCGTGATGTCTTGCGCGTCTGCCAGCATGCAAGCCGCATCGAGATGCCGCTCTGCAAAATGTCCGGCCTGCCACTGTGTCCGATACCACGACCGCGGCATGAGGAGGCTCGTTCCCGACAGCGCGGCCAGCTCTCCCGCCGCCGATCCGATCGGAAGCTCCAAAAATCCCCAGTACGGATTGACGGCAATCATTCGGTCCAGCGGCCACGCCGGCGCGATGCGGGCACAGGCCGCATCGAGGGCGTTTGGGATCGCGCCTGCGGCTAGCGGTGTCCACGGCGCAACGAGCGGGGCGCTCATGTGGAGACCTCTGCCAGCATGGGCGCCCATTGTTGAGCGGGCCTCGAGCGCAGCGGGGCCGGCGTAGGTGGCCAGATTCGAAATGTGAGCCGTGTAAAGACTTCGTCCAGATAAAAGCCGGCGAAGCAGGCAGGATAGAGCACGCGTGCGACGCGGCCGGACGGTCGCGAGAGGACCATGGCC
>JBKJTE010000192.1:0-8701 GCA_046590495.1 Gemmatimonas sp.
AGGGGCCGAACGGACGATTAGCCGCCATTTCCACAAGACCACCACCGTCTTGCGTGCGATGACGAAAGCGTACGAAGCGATAGTGGGGCAAAAACGCAGGCCAGTTCTCAACTTCGCGAGCGATATTGAAGATCCGGGAGACCGGTGCACGAACGACAGCTTCATCCACGGTCGTCATCAACCGCCCTTCAGGCGGCGGACCGAGCTCGTAGTTGCGGTGGGGTGCTTCGGTCGATGTGGCAGCTGTCATTCGATGATTTTGCCGGGGATCCAGGTCGCGGTCACGCGCCATGCGAATCGGCGACGCACGATGACGCGCGTCCCCGAGATACGTCGTGCAAGGCGTCGCAGTTCTTGCGTAGTGTAACCCCGCAGAATCGAGACCACGCCATCGTGTCGGCTCACGGGATGGAACCCCAGAAGAAACGACACTGACCAGAGTCCGGCCACAGCGAGCCAGCTGCGGCGGAGATCCCCGACCACCACACCCATCCGCGCCACCCGATTGCACTCACGCAGCAACGCGTCGCCTGCAGTCCCGTCGAAATGGTGCAGCACCTGCGAACAGGTGACGATATCGATGCTCGCATCGGCGAACGGCAGCCGCATCGCATCGCCCACAATCGCATGCGTACAAGATGCCGATGCTGCTTTGGCGATTGCCGGCGACACTTCGAGCCCGATCGTCACGATCTGCAGCCCGAACGACTGACCTTCGTCGATCGCCGCTTTTGGAATGTCGCCAAGTCCCGTGCCGACGTCGAGCAGCGTAATTACCATCTGGCTCGTGGGCGTGTGCTGTCGCGTCGCGCGATCAGCGTGCGCACGATCTGCGAGTCCTCGTCGGATGAGTCCCCGCAACTCACGCACTACCGCGCGCCGACCACCAAAGAAACGATTGGCGAGTGCAACATCACGCAGCGAACGAAGCGCCAAGGATGGATCCTGTGCCGGATCGTCGAGAATTTCGATCCCACGTCGACGCGCTGGTGTCAGCATTCGGGTCAGCGTTCAAGCTGCGCGTAGCCACCGCGATAGTACAACAGTGGCCTCGCATCGCGCGCATCGGCGAATTCAACTTGCCCAACCAGGATCACGTGATCACCTGCGGGATAGCGCGCCGCCACTCGGCATTGCATCCACGCCAGCACATCCTCAAGCAGTACGTCGCCTAGCTGGCCGCGCGCGTAGCCAATGCCGGCGAAGCGATCGTCCAGCTTCCCGGCAAAACGGCGCGAAAGCGGTTCCTGCGCATCCGACAGAATGTTCACGGCAAAGGTCTCCGCCTGGGCGAGCACCGGCGCCATCATCGCGTCGTTCGCAATGCAGACGAGTATCAGTGGCGGCTCAAGACTGAGCGATGAAAACGCACTCGCGGTCATCCCGTGATCGCGACCAGCGTCATCATGCGTGGTAACGACGGTGATGCCGGAGGCGAAGCGCCCAAGCACAGATCGAAACAGATCGCCATCAATGGGCATGCGATTGTGCCGACGCGGGGATAAGTGGAGCAGCCGACACCGGGTGTGTGTTGGGAGCGTGTGGAGTTACTGACTGTGCCGTTCCGGAGTGCCCGGCACGCGCCGCTTTCGTCGCGCGCGGCCACACGAGACGGGCGAGTGTGCGGAGTGAGAGCACTTCATTCGGCGGCACGAAGTTCCCCGTGACGCCAACCAGCAGATCCGCGAGATCTCGATCCCGGCCGAGTATGCGGGCGGCGTGATTCATGAGCGATGGAAACGCGACGGCCGCGCCGATCAACCGTTCCACGCGCCATTTGCCGGCGAACTCGGTGCGTCGCGTTTGCTCGTACCCTTTGAGCGCGACACGTGACGCACTCGTGCTACCACGTTCGATGGCGCGCACGGCGTCAAGCGCGAAGGGGGCCAGCAGTTCGCCGCCGCGGAGTGCGGCGTAGATGCCTTCACCCGTGAACGGATCAAAGAAATCGGCCGCGTCACCAACCAGCATTGCGCCGTCGGCCCAGGCGCGTTTTGCGTGCGATGCGAAGGGGCCGGTCACACGCACCGGCGTCACGCGTTCGGCGTGTGCGAAGCGCTTGGCAAGCGCAGGCTGGCGAGCGATCCACGCTTCGAGGTACGCGGCCGCGTCACCGGCCATTGCGCGCGCCATCGCTTTCGGGACGACGAGTGCGACGTTGGTGACGTCATCGCCGACGGCGGCAAGCCCGACGTATCCTTCACGCGTGACGTGCATCTCGCCGAGTGAGCCGATGTTGCCCACGCCGCGATAGTGCGCGACCAGCGCAACTCGATGTGGCCAGCGCGATTGATGTGCCAACGACAGTCGGCGTGCAACGATCGAGCGAAGTCCGTCTGCACCGACAACCATCGTTGCCTGAATGTCGCGCACGCCCTCGGCGGTGCGGAGGCGAACGCCGATACACCGGCCGCCTTCATTGATCAGTACATCGTCGACCTTCGCCTGCTCGACGACGTGCACGCCGGCTGAACGCGCGCGTTCCAACAGCAGCGTATCGAGGATTTCGCGCCGCACGCCGAGGCCACGGTCACGGAAACCGCGAAACCCATGACGCGCAACAAACTCACCGTGAATGCGACCGCCATTGGGTGCGTGCACGACCATACCGGTCAACGCAGACGCGACTCCGCTTTCGAGCGTGTTGAGCGCACCCATCGCATTCAGGATGCGCGCGCCTTCCGGACTGACGTACTCGGCGCATGGTTTGGCGCGCGGAAAGCTTGCGCGGTCAACCAACGTCACGTCGAGACCCAGCTGTGCGAGATGCCACGCCGTCGAACTGCCAGCCGGTCCGCCGCCCACCACCAACGTCTGTACTCTCTGATTCAATGCCGGCATCGGTGTGGTCAAATCATGGGGAACGTGAAGGCAAACCGAACGAATAGCGCCGGGCCAGCGGAACGTGTCGAACGAACGTGCGAAGATGGCGCTGCGATCCCGTCGCATTGCCCGTTCGCGCTGACCTCGAAGGGACGCACTCGACGGGGCTATCGCGCAAGACTGACCGCCGTGAGCACGCCAACGATGGTACAGAACAAGTTGACCACGTCGTTGTCGAGTCGGCTGACGCCACCATGGGGTACCGTCCGCGTACCACAGTCGTGCAGGTGCTGTTCCGTTTCCCGTGCGCACACCGGGCACCATCGACGTTCTTGCCACCATGCGCCGATTGCGCTGTCGGCCAAGGCACCGGCGAATCCGCCGAGGGTGACCGCGGCCACGGCAGACGGCGGGACGACGTGCAACGTGCTTGCGACGAGCGCGAGCGTTATCGCACCGAGGACGCTGCCGACAGAACCCGCCCAGGTGACCGCGCCTGACGTTCCCGGTGGAACGGCCACGCGCTGTCGGAGCGACCACGGTTGCCCGCCGAGCAGTGTCCCGATCTCGGTGGCCCATGTGTCGGCGCCAGCGGCGGCGAGCGCGGCCGCTGCGGCCACTGAGAACGTCGGTCGCATATCGGGCCAGATAGTGACGCCAAGCGCCGCAGCGGCGAAGACAGTGCCGTTGGCGAGCACCTGCCACGCATCACGACGGTCGCCTTTCTCGACGATGCCACGCACCCGTTCGGCCTTCCGGGCGCGTCCAACGTGGGAAAGAAGCGATGCGAGCACGAACCAAACGATCAGATAGCTCCCAATCCCCCAGCTCGCGCGCAGCGCGACCGTACCGACCACCAGGGCGACAGCCGCGCCGCCCAGCGAGAGACTCTTCGCGCGCCATGCCAGGCCGGCGACGGCGCCTGTGAGCAGCAGGGCGAGCCACAGGGCGGCTGGCTGGTCCAAGCGAGCCGCGTGATCAGTCGCGCCGCAGTGGACGAATTCGGCGTGAGCCTTGGCCTGCGCCGTCGCGGGCTCCATCGCGTCCTCGCTCGCGCGACGCCTCTCGCGATCGGTCGAACGACAGGAGCGTCAACACAGGTCGGGCGGGCGTCGGCTGTCGCTGCTGCGATGAACCGGACGAACCGGCGGCCGCAGTGATCGCGCGCGCCCGGTGCGACATCGCGTCCGTGGTGACCCGCTGCACCATCGCCAGTTCGGACTCGCGCGACGACAGTCGTGGCAGCTCAACGACACGCATCCGTGCACCGACGGCCGCCACGGCGACATGCATCGCCCGCAGTTGGGCTTCGACGCGCGCGCAGTGAACGCAGCTGGCGACATGATTGGCAACATGTTTGGTGACGGCCCACAGCATCGCGCGCTCCGACGGAACGTGGCAATCCGCCTCGTCGTCGACATACTCATGCAAGCGGGCGCGGACCGAATCACAGTCGAGCGGGGCGCCGCCGAACCAGTCGGTGCGCGGGGGGGAGACGATCGAGGAGAGTGCGGACATGGAAGGTAGGAGGACGACCGCGGCATGGTCGCAGTCGGACCGCTTTGACGCAAGAGACACTGCCACCCTCGTCGCCACTTTCGTCGACACGTTTCTGGAGACGTTGGCGAACACTTTCGCCCACACCTTCGTCGACAAATTCCGAGACAATTTCAACCCCGCTTGTATGGCCTGCATGCGACACGTTAGCTTCGCCCGACGTGTCTTCCCTCACAGATGATTTCGCACAGCGTGCGCTGCCGCACGCTGTTTCCGCTTTGGCGCCGTCCGCCATGGCGCTTTCCGGTGCGCCACTCGATGCGCGCCTGCCGCTCGCGCTGCTGGAAGCGGTCAAAATGATCGACACGCCCGAAGCCGAACTTGACGCGGAGCTGGTCCACGAGCTCCGCAACAAACGGCTGGGACTGAGCGACACGGTGTACCAACAGATTCGCCGCTACAGCGACGCCGTCCGCCGCCAGCAACGTGCCCCATTTGAAGAAGTACTGGCACTCGCTCGCCTCATCGGTCGACGTCCCGACGCGGATCTTGCGTTTCGTGAAGCCGGACGGCGGTGGGCCACCTCGGCGATGGCGACGTTCGGGGCGACGCAGCGGAGCGCCGCGACGTCGATGCCTGCGCTGATCGGACGGCCGATCGCCCTGCGCCTCCTGCGCAATCTCGCCAAACGTTTCATGGACGGGACGGTGGTGCGACAGGGGAGTACGATCGTGCTTGAGGTGGCGTCACCGGTGTCGGCGGATGCAGCGCCGCGCGCGGCCGGTTGCGGACTGTACGAGGCTGCGTTCCGTGAAGCGTTGCACGTGCTGGCCGACGCTGATGGTGCTGTCGAGCATGTGATGTGTCGGGCGCGCGGCGACGCGCGCTGCCAATGGCGTTCCGAGTGGCGCCGCCGCTGAGCCACCAACGCTACGGTTCAGACTTGTGGAGCCCTTCCCCGGGGAGTAGCCGATGCTGACTGAAGAGATGCTGCCAATGCTGCAGCGACTGCTCGCTGACGCAGGGCTCGATGGCTGGTTGCTGTACGACTTTCGCGGGACGAACGCGATCGCATCAGGGCTGCTCGGCTTCGAGGGACTCGTCTCGCGACGCGTTTTCGCGTTCATTCCGCGCGAAGGGACGCCGATCGGGCTGGGACACAACATCGAGCCTGGCCCCTGGGCCAAGTGGCCGAAGTCGTGGCCGCTGCGCACATACAGCGGCTGGCGTGAACTCGAGAGCGAACTCGCGCAACTCGTCTCCGGCAAGCGCGTCGCGATGGAATACTCGGCGGGCGACGCGATTCCGTACCTCGATCGGGTCCCGGCCGGCGTGCTCGAGATGGTGCGCGCAACCGGTGCAACGGTTGTCTGCTCGGGTGATCTGGTCTCGCGTGTGTACGCTACATGGAGCGCACCGCAGCTGGCCTCGCATTTACGCGCCGCCGAACAGATCGCGGCGATTGCGAAAGACGCGATTGCGCACGCGGGCGAACGCGTGGCCGCCGGAAATCCGATCGCCGAACACGAATTACAGGCGCGCATTCTCGACGCGTTCGAACGCGCCGGGCTGGAGACGGATCACGGCCCCGATTGCGCCGCAAGCGAGAGCGCAGCCAACCCGCACTATGCGCCGTCGGCGGCCGCGCCGAGGTTGATCGTGAAAGGCGATTTGTTGTTGATCGATTTGTGGGCGCGCGAACGGAACGGCGGCGTGTATGCCGATCAGACGTGGATGGCCTCGCTGGGCACACCGTCATCGCGCGCGATCACGGTATGGGAAGCGGTGCGCGATGCGCGTGATGCGGCGCTGACGTTGCTCAGCGAACGCGTTGCTGCCGGTGTTCCGGTGCGCGGTGGCGAAGCTGACGACGCGGCGCGCGCGGTGATCGTCGCACGCGGATTCGGCGCGCACTTCTGGCATCGAACGGGACACAGCATCGACTCGCGCGAGCTGCACGGGTCCGGACCGCAGATCGATAATCTCGAATCACGTGACGATCGGTTGCTGATTCCCGGTGTTGGCTTCTCGATCGAGCCCGGCATCTACATTCCGGGCGAACTCGGTATGCGCAGTGAAGTGAACGCCTACGTCGGCGAGGACGCACTGCTCGTGACGCCGGGAACTGCGCAGCGCGATCTGTTCGTCGTCTGATGGCGCAGTGGCTGCCGCATCGTGTTTCGCGGCCACGAATCATTGACGCTCACGCCATGCCGTCGCCGACCATCGGCGCGAACCGCGGCGTTGGAAGCCGCGCAAGGAAGTGCGCACTGGTGGTTGTTGTCGCGCTGACGACGGCATGCGGTGATGGCAGGTCCGCTGAGCAGGCGGGATCGGGGCGCATCGCAGATGTCGCCAGCAGCGTTGCCGCGTCCGGCGTGCAGGCACAGGGCGCGCCGTCGGTGGGCGCGCAGCCCGGGTCCGGCGCCGTGCAGTCGCTCACTCGCGCGGCCGGTGGCGCGGACGGTGGGCGCTACACGGCGCGGCGCGCTGGAACATCAGCGGTGATCAGCGACGGCATGATCGTTGGTCGAATCGGCGGCGGCGAACGTGCATCGCGCGACACAATCATCATCCCGACGCACGATCACTCGGCCTGCGAGCCGTTCACACAACGTGCGTTGCCGAGCGCGGCGGATGGGGTTGGGAACGCAGTGGTGTGGTTAGTGGGTGTCGCATCTGGTCCAGCCGACACGACGTCACGACGCTCAGCACTGCGCCTGGCCGGCTGTCGTCTCGAGCCGCGCGTGCAGCGTGTGCCGGTTGGTGGCACGATCATGGTGACATCGAAAGACGCGATGATGACGCGCCTTCGGTTTGTCGACGTCGGCGGCGACGGGACGCCTCGTGCAACGGTGTTGTTCAACGATGCGGGGCAGGTGGTACCAACGTCGAACCCGACGGCACGCGGCGGACTGGTCGAAGTGCGCGACGACCTGCATCCGTGGGTGCGCGCGTACATCGCTGTGGCGCCGCATCCGTTTGTCGCGGTGACCGAGGCCGACGGTCTTTTCCGTTTCGAGGGCGTGCCGGCGGGGCGGTACACGCTTGTCGTGTGGAGCGAAGTGCTTGGCACGCGCACGCGCGAACTCACGGTGACGAGCGGCGTCGAGACACGCATCGACGTCAAGTACTGAAACCGCGAATACATCGACTGCGAACTGCGGCCACGAATTACGCGAATTGCACGAATGCAGCAACTGCAACTACATCTCACGCGGAGGCACGAGGCCGCGGAGAACTGTCACTGTTTTCATGTTTCTTGGCGGTTCGTAGCAGGGCCGGCGACGGTGCCCGTTCACGACGAGGATCTGGCCCTGCGGTTAGTCCAACCAAAAAGTGCTCGATCTCGCCTGGCCGCTCCGTCGCTTTGCTCGGTGCCGGGCCCCTCCGCGTCTCCGCGCCTCCGCGAGAACTGCGGTTCGCTGCTGCAGTATTCGCGCAATTCGCGCGATTCGCGGCCCACAGTTGCAGTTCCGGTTCCGCGCCATTCGCGGCTATCAGTTCACCGCAGCACCGCGCGATCGACCGCCATCGCGACGAACAACAGCGCGAGGTAGAGCAGTGTGTATTTGTACACCCACCACGCCGGGCCAGTCCACGGGGCGCCCGCCTTGGCGGCGGAGATAATTCGCAGCACGCCGCGCATGAGGAGCGCATTGAGAATGAGCGTCGACACGAAGTAGATCATGCCGAATGCACCGAAGATCACCGGCAGCACTGTCAGCGCGATCAGGATCACGGTGTACCAGAACATCTGGTGCATCGTTTCCTTCTCGCCCCACACCAGAGGCGCCATGGGCACCTTCGCGCGACCGTAGTCCACCTGCTTGAGCAGCGCGAGCGCCCAGAAGTGCGGCGGGGTCCAGTAGAACACAATCAGAAAAAGACAGAGCGCCGACACATCGAGTGTACCTGTCACCGCAGCCCATCCGACCAACGGCGGGAACGCGCCCGCGGCGCCACCGATGACGATATTCTGTGGCGATGTGCGCTTGAGCAGACGCGTGTAGATGAAGACGTAGAAGTAGAAGCCGGCAAGTGCGAGTCCGGCCGTCAGCACATTCACGAAGTGCGCCAGCATCCATGTCGCCAACGTGGCGCACGCAATCCCGAACGCCAGCACCTGCACGGGCGACATTCGTCCACTGGGCAACGGACGCAAGCGCGTACGCGCCATCACGTCATCGATATCGCGATCGATGTACATGTTGATCGCGTTGGCACCGCCAGCCATGAGATAGCCACCGATGGTCACCAGCAGCACCGTCAACAACGATGGCGACCCTGCGGCGTACATGGGCGCAATCGTCGTGACCAGCAGCAGCGAGATGATGCGCGGCTTGGTGAGCGAAATCAGGTCGCGTGAGAGCGTCGGCTC
>JBKJTE010000364.1:0-4838 GCA_046590495.1 Gemmatimonas sp.
CTCGTGCGGCACGACGGCCACCAGCCCATAGCCATCCGGCGTGGTCCAGGCGTTGAGCTTCCATCCGGCGGCCGGCTGTACGAGTCGCCCACGCGTAGCGGCGATCGGCGTGGCGAAGGGTGTGAGCGATCCGCCCTGCGGCGACACCGGGAGGGCAAGCTCTACACGACCGCTGGCGGGCAAGCACACCTCGGCGCACACCAGCCAATCCGCGTTCGCGGTCAGACGAACCGTGGAGCCAACCACGGCCGTCGACGGGATCGACACGTCTGCCAACACAATGAGTTCGCGTTCGTAGCCGTAGCTCATGAGCGGCGGCTGCGGCAGCAGACGTGGTGTGGGGAATTGGAGCGATGAAACCGACGCGCCGTTGGAGGCGGTCCACTCTGCGGCCAGCGGAAAGCCTGCGTCGCCGGCGTTGGTCCAATACGTGTGCCACCCCCGATCGATCGTCACACGCAGTGCAACCGTCTCGCGTGTGCCAGGCCGCACGACGGCATGTTCGCTCAGTAGGGAAATCTCGCTGTGCGGACTGGGATCATCGCCGACAAGTGCCCGTTGAGCCGCCGCGTCCTGCGCGCCAGCGACACACCAGGTCAACGACATCGCTCCGATCGCCCTGGTGAGCCATCGCGTCGATGACGCGATCGACGAAGCGCGCCATCTCACGTTCGCGGGGGGGTACTGCACCAGCTGCTGGTTGGAAGCTCGGGCCATCAGATCGCGCCGGGGTCTTGAGTTCGAAGTCACGCAACGGGCCCGCCACCATATGCAGCGCGGGCAGCCAACTGCACTCTGCCAAAAACCGGCTCCACGAATCCGGTTCTGGGAGCATAGCCCTATGATGCCATCGCAGTTCCCCGCCCGCAGTTGAAATGCAAGGGAACGGAAAGGTTGTCCCGAGACTAGCTACGCAAGCAGGTAGCTCGACGCCTGTGCGCACCTACTGTTCGTCGTGATCCTTCAACGAGGTGAGTTGCATGTTCCGTCCCATGTACCGTCGCACTTTGCGCGTCCTTCGCCTCGCGGCCCTACCCGGGGCATTGCTTGTCTCTTCAAATTTGACGGCGCAGTCTGCGCGCGCGTTGGGTCCGGTTGATGGACGCGACCTTCCGGCAACGGAGATTGAACGCATTGCAGTGGGGACCGCGGCGCCCGATTTCACGCTCGCCAAGCAGGGGGGCGGCACCGAGACGCTATCGTCCCTTCGTGGCAAGAAGAATGTCGTGCTGATTTTCTATCGCGGCTATTGGTGCCCGTACTGCGTGGCGCAGCTCAAAGCCCTGCGCACACTGCTCGACGCGCCAGTGAAGAAGGACACCGAACTGCTGGTGGTGTCGATCGACGACGAGGAGCACACGAACATCGCCATCAGCCGCATCGCCGCCGATGGCACGCAGCCGGACTTCACGTTTCTCTCCGATCCCGAGCATGCCGTGATCGACCGGTACGGCGTGCTCAACCCAAGCGGCGGTCGCCGCGGCATTCCGCATCCGGCGGCGTTCGTCATCGACAAGAAGGGCGTGGTGCGTTGGCGCGATGTACAGACTGATTACAAAATCCGGCCGACGAACGAACAGATCCTCACCGCCGTCAAGGCGCTGCCGGCGAAGTAGCACCGCGGAGCTCGAGGCTGCCCGGACTCTTCCGTTTGGAATCGTGGCAGCCGATTTCGTGCACAGTTGCTGGTTGCGGCTCAACGTGAAGTTGAGCCGATCAACGACGACGGACCGTCATCCGCTACAGTTTGACCCGTCGCAACAGCTGTGCGTTCAACGCGACGATAATCGTCGAGAGCGACATGAGTCCTGCGGCAACCGCCGGTGTCAGCACAAGCCCCCACGGCGCAAGCACGCCAGCTGCGAGCGGAATCGCAACGATGTTGTAGCCGGCGGCCCACCAGAGATTCTGCACCATTTTGCGGTAGCTGGCACGTGAGAGTGTGATGACGCGCAGCACGTCGCGCGGATCGCTGCGTACAAGGACGATCGCACCTGCTTCGACGGCCACGTCGGTTCCGCCACCAACAGCGATGCCCACATCCGCCGCCACCAACGCCGGCGCGTCGTTCACGCCATCGCCGACCATTGCGACACGCTTGCCGCTCTTCTTGAGCGCTTCCAGGTGCGCGGCCTTGTCTTGCGGCAATACCTGCGAGAACACCGTATCGATGCCGAGTGCACGCGCGACTGCGTCCGCGACGGCCTTTGCGTCACCCGTCATCATCGCGACGTCGATACCGGCCGCGCGTAGTTGTGCGATGGCCTCGGTCGACTCCGGGCGCACGGCATCGGCAACGGCAAACGCCGCGCGCGCCTGTCCGTCTTCGATGAGATAGATCACGCCGTCGCCGCGTCCGGCCGACTCCGATTCGAACGCAGCCAACTCGGGCGGTGGTGTGATTCGAAGTTGTGCGAGGAGATTCGGACCACCGGCGGACAGTGCGCGCGTTTCAACGGTTGCACGCACTCCCTGCCCCGGAATTGCTTCGAATCCAGTTGCGGCCGGAATCGCGAGCTTGGCGTCTTCCGCGCTCTTCACGATCGCCCGCGCGACGGGATGTTCGGCGTCACGCTCGAGTCCTGCCGCGAGCCGCAGTGCCTCGTGTTCGTCGAGACCATTCACGGTCTTCGTGGCAACAACGCGATGCTCGCCCAACGTCAACGTACCCGTTTTATCAAAGACGACGGTGGTGAGATTGCGCGCGTTCTCGAACCCACGACGATCGCGCACCAGCAGGCCGTTCCGGGCGCCGAGCGTTGTCGAGATGGCGAGCACCAGTGGAATCGCCAAGCCGAGCGCATGCGGACAGGCGATGACGAGCACCGAAACCAGTCGCTCCACCGCGGTCGAAGCACTCGCGCCCATTGCGAGCCAGGCGACGAACGTGATCGCACCTGAGCCGAGTGCGATCCAGGTGAGCCAGAACGCCGCGCGATCGGCCAGCGCCTGGGCGCGCGACTTTGAGTTCTGCGCCTGCTCGACCAGACGCATGATGCCGGCGAGTGCGGTGCTATCGCCGGTACCTGTGACCTCGACGCGCAGCGAGCCGGATCCATTGACGGTGCCCGCGATGACGTTTGCGCCGACACTCTTGGCCACCGCTGCCGATTCGCCGGTCACGAGCGCTTCGTTGACGGTGCTCTCCCCCGAGCGCACGATCGCGTCGGCGGGGATACTGGCGCCGGGTCGCACGAGCAACAGATCGCCATTTTTGAGGGCGGACACTGGTACGTCTTCGAGTTTTTCGTCTGTCCCGCTACCAATCGCACGGACCGCAACATCGGGGAGCAGTTTTGCCAACTCTCCGAGCGCGCCTTGTGCCTGACTGACCGAGCGCATCTCGAGCCAGTGGCCGAGCAACATGATCGTCACCAGCGACGCCAACTCTTCCCAGAGCGGCATCCCTGGAAATCCCAAGAACACCGCGACACTGAACCCAAACGCAACCGAGATCGCGAGTGCGATCAGGGTCATCATCCCGGGGAGCCGATCACGAAGCTCGCGGGCAGCGCCTTTGATAAATGGCATGCCGCCGTACGCGAAGACGGCGGTACCGAACGCGGCCGGGATGTATCGTGCGCCCGGGAAGGCCGGTGCCGTGTAGCCGAGGGCGCTTTGCAGCATGTGCCCCCAGATCAGCGGTGGCACGGTAAGCAGCAGCGAAATCCAGAACTTGTCGCGGAACATCGCGACCGAGTGACCGGCGTGCGCGTTGTGCGCGTTGTGCGCGTTGTGCGCGTTGTGCGAGACCGGCATCGCGTGTGACGCATGATCGGCCGGGTCGTGGTCCGCGTGCGTCACCGCCGCGCTTGGTTGACGATCATGAGAATGCATGGTTGGCTGCATGAGATTCGGCGAGTCAGTTGCTCACGCGTTTGCGCAAATTGATTCAGGCTACCAGTCAGCAAGTTCAGGACCGCGCATGCGACACGAGGTTGTACGCGAACTGCGCACAACCTCGTGACGATGATGCACCTCAGGGCACGATCGGCGCGCGCGCTACCCACCCGCCATCGCGCCCACGACCAGCAACGGCTCCTTCCCGTCCGCAACACTCGATGGAAGCATCTCGTCCAACGACTGGTGCGACAAGTCCCGTTCGGAGGCAAAGAACCGCACGAACGCGCGTCGTTGCTTGGTGGTGTGATCGCGCATGGTGCCGCATAGCATCGGATGACGCGCTTCGACGGCGTCGAGCACCGTGCGCAGGGTGACGTCACCAGAGACATCGATGCCGATCTCACCACCCACCTGCGCGAGCGCACGTAACGGTGAGGGCAGTACAACGCGGACGGTGCGTGCCGTCGTTGTCACCGTCATGAAAGTGTCTGTACTTCGACCGAGAGCACGGCGGGGAGATCGTGCACGATCGGCATCCAGTTATCGCCGGAGTCGCTCGACACGTACACCTGACCGCCAGTCGTGCCAAAGTACACGCCGCACGAATCAAGCGTGTCGACGGCCATCGCATCGCGCAACACGTTCACGTAGCAATCCTTTTCGGGAAGCCCTTTGCTGAGCTCCTCCCACTCGTTACCGCCAGAGCGACTGCGATACACACGCAGCTTGCCGTCGGGCGGAAAATGATGCGCGTCGCTCGTAATGGGCACGACATAAATCGTGTCGGGTTCGTGCGAGTGTACATCGATCGGAAATCCGAAATCGGTCGGCAGATTGCCACTCACTTCGTGCCAGTTGTCGCCCCCGTCGTCGCTACGCATCACATCCCAGTGCTTCTGCATGTACAGGCGCTTGGGATTGGACGGATGCATCGCGATGCGATGCACGCAGTGACCGACTTCGGCATCCTGATCGGGGATCTGCGCGGAACGAAG
>JBKJTE010000068.1:0-15841 GCA_046590495.1 Gemmatimonas sp.
CCAACGGCCGGAGTCGTTGACGGGATACGGATGGAGTGAGATTCGAACTCACGGTACGCTTTCACGCACACACGCTTTCCAGGCGTGCGCCTTAAACCACTCGGCCATCCATCCCACGGGCGCCGAAGCACCCGACCTCGTACAAACGCGCCGGGCGCGGAACCCGCACGCCGGCGCGCTGCTTTCATCCCCCTCGGCAGCACGGCCCGAGAACCCTCAAACGGCATCAGCGGACAGGGTGAGATTCGAACTCACGGTACCCTTGCGGGCACGCCGGTTTTCGAGACCGGTGCCTTCAACCACTCGGCCACCTATCCTGAGAGAAGCGATCACAACCGAGATGTCGATGGGGCGCCCATGATGCGCGCCGACGAACACCGCCTCGACCGTAGCTCCCTCCAGCCTTCATACCTAATCGAGCGCCCCCCCGCCATCAAGGGATTTCTCCCGGCAAACAGACGCTCTACGCCGCGCCGTCACGGCGAGCCTTCGTCGCCCTGAGTGGGAGGCTCTTCCTGCGGGACGCCATCGATATCGCCTTCATCCGGCGATCGTGGGGCTCGGGGCTGGGGTTCCTCAATGATCGTCGGCGGAACGGTAGGGTTTTCGTCGATCTCGGGAATTGAGTCCGGGCTCGGAAATTCGATAGGGCGCGGCGTGTTGGGGGGCAGCGGATCGTGTAGCACTGGCATGCGGACTCCTGATGATGAGGTCACAAAGGCAGACGGGTGCGAGGTCGCACGTAGCTCGTCCATGAATGCGCACGGCGGACGATGGAGCGGAAAGGGTGGTCTCGAAGGGCGCGGCTACCACGCAATGGTCCACGTCAGCAGCGCGCCGAGCACCTGAAGGTTTCGTGGCGTAAGCCCGCGACTGAGTGAAGGCGGCGTTGCCTGCAGGCGTGTTTCCACGCTACCGCGCGCGCGCAGGCGGTCGCCGATGCGATGTTCGAGAGAGGCGCCCGGCACCGTTAGCGATGGTCGCACGCGGCCCAGCAGGAACGTGCGGCTGTTGAGATAGCGACCGAACTCGATCTCGGTGCCACGCAGCAACACATCGAGTCCGCCCAGTGAGACATCGGCAGGCAATTGCGCTGGCGTGATGTTGAGGATGTCGGCGCGCGTCGCCGTCGCGAGATCCGAACGCAGCTTGTCCACGAGCGCGCCGACGCCAAGCGTGGCCAGCTGTCGCGTGGCCAGCGCCGCAACGTTGCCGGCGAGTGACGATCCGCCGGCGCCGCCGCCTTCCAACCCTGTTCCCGAAAACTGCAGCAGCGATGACGAGGATCGCCCGAAGGCAAGGAACGAGATGAGATCGGACTGGGGTAACGTTGGCTGCGCGTCACTTTCGAGCGAGATGGTTGGCGCTTCCAGGGTGCCCCCGATCACGACGCGAATGTCGAGGGGCGCACGGCCCGCCTGCTGTACCTGATAGACCGCGATGATCTGGAGGCTCGGGTTCAGATCTTCTCCACCAACGAAACGGACGGTCCCGCGCACAACATCGAATCGTTTGCCGAACAGGGTGTAGATCCCCTGGTCAGTTTGCATCGCCCCGGTAATGACGAAAGCATCGCCCGGCGGATCGAGACGCACGCGAAGCTTGCCGAAGACTTCGATGTTCGCATCAGGCGATCGACCGAAGGTGCCGCGACGAACATCCACCGTCATGTCGAGGTGCATATTCTGCAGCACTGCGTTCGGTGCCGCGGCCAGTCCGAGTTCGCGCACGGTCGCGCTATCGGCCACCGCCAACACCTCTGGACCCTCGGCGTCGATCACCTGCTTGCGGGCGGGATCGGGCAGGTATACGACGCCGCGCGTGATCGCGATTGCGCCGCCGACTCGCAGTGAATCCAGCGCTCCACGCACCTGCACGTCTCCGTCAGCAAACAGCTCGCCGGTCGCGTCGTGAAGCACGCGCGCGTCCGCCGCGCGAAAGGCAAGGTTGAGTGTCGGGTTCGCGATCGGCGCGAACACAATCGAACCCGAGCCAGTCACCAGCCCTTTGCTGCGCGCCGACATCGTGTCCACCAGCACCGAGTCGCCGGCCATGCGAAGTCCTGCTGTCACATCGGTGAAGAGCACACCGGTCGAAGCGATCCGCACCTGGTCCATGTCCAACGCTGCGCTACCGGACAGACTGGGCTTGCTCCACGTGCCGCGCACGAAGACATCACTGCGCGCGCGCCCCTTCAAGTCGGTGACCGCGGCGCTCAGCTCCATGAGAGGGGACAGCGGAATGCTGTCGCCGACAATGCGCAGGTCGAGTGGCCTATCGTCGGGCAGCCGCTGGGCGACCGAGTCCGCGAAGGAGAGATCGAGCGGCACGGTGCCCGAGACGCGCGCGAGCAGACCACCGGTTTCGCCGGTTACCCGCGCATCAATCCGCATCGAACGCGCGCCATAGGAAAGCGCGGCGCTGAGGTCGGGAAACGACGAGCCGCCGTACGTCGCATCGCTCAATGCCACTTTGCCCTCGAGCATCGGCGCTGCCCGTGTGCCGGTGAATGTAACGTCGGCGTTCAGCAGCCCATCCGCCGCCAGATCGCTCTGCGAGATCGCCAGCCACGGCGCGATGCGCACGCGTTCCGCGATCGCGTCGAGGCGACCGGGGTCGGCATCCGGGATCGCGCCGTTGACGAACAGTCGTGCGCCACTGGCCGCTTCACGCAGCTCAAGCGAATCGACGTGCAACCCGTCGTCGCCCCAACGGACGACACTGGGGCGGCTCGAGCGCCAGACGGTCGAGTCGAGACGGAGTGCCAGTTCACGCAACCGCAGTTCGCCCGCGTTCGTGCGAAGCGCGTATTGCGCATCCAGTCGATACACCGATGTGTCGCCCGGAAAAAGCGCAAGCTGTATGTCACCTTCGCCGCGTCGGTACGTCGCACTCACTCGCGTGCTGTCGAACGCGAAACCGGCCGCGCGCAGCGAGTCGACACCGGCATCGACGGCAATGGTGTCGTGTTTGGTGAATGCGCCACGCCAGCCCGCGCGCGCTGAACCCGCGCCGACCAAGGCACCACCCCAGACAATGCCCGGCGTAGTCAGCGTGGCGACTACGTCCGCACGCTTGATGCCTCCTGTGGCGGTTCCCTCAACCCGGAACGAGCCCGCCGTTGAGTCAGTCGCGATGGCCGGAACCTGCACGGGGCGACTCGCGCGACGCGTGTCCGGTGTGGAGCGCGCTGACGCGGCGAGCTCCGCCGCCGGATCCTGTTGCGCGCGGGCCTGAAGGCGCAGAGAATCCAACCGCTCGCGAACCCGCGCCAAACGAAGGCCAACGGCCGGACGCGCCGGCACGAGCGTGGTGTCGCTTGTCCCGATCCACCGCCGCAGTCCGTTCAGATCGTCGACCTGCACCGCGAAGCGAATGGTACCGTCGTCCGCATCACTGAGCCCGAACGTACCGCTGGCAGTGGCGGACCCGAACGACGTGGCCGCTGACAGCGAATCGAGTTGCAGGACACCCTCGTGCGCCCGTGCTTCGAGCACGACACTACGGAACTCCGCGCTGTCGACCATGAAGAGATCGAGTCGCGAGGACACGTCAGCGGTGAGCGTTGCCGGATCAGTACCGCGACCGGCCAGCGACACACTGCCATCCACCAACATGAGCGGCAACGACGGCATGATCGATTGTGGCGCAACCTCACGCAGCACCACCTCGGCGCGATACTGCGCGGTGTCGCCTCGGCCGCGTCGGTACGACGCGTCGCCCTGCAGGCGGCCACTGTCGGGCAGTACGAGCGCGAAGCGCGCGTCGATGTCACGCGGTGTACCCGTCACGTGCACGCGACCCGACGCCGAGCCGCGAATATCGAGACTGTCAACGAACGCGTTTGCGAGCGTCAATGCCAGCGTCTCCACGTTCGCCGTCACGTCCATGCGCGAACTGTCGACCATCGAGACAACGCCCTGCACCACCACGCGAGACGTCGCACCATGATCGACGTGCGTGAGGCGCATGTTGCCGCGGATGCGTCCCTTGCTGGAGCCCGAGAGCGTGCCCTCTCCCGTCATGACTCCGCCGACCGGAATATCGACGTCGAACTCGCGTGCCAGCGTGAGCGGCACGCGCTCCGCTCGCACGAACAGCGAACTCGCCGTGAGTGGGCCCGCCTCACCCGCGCCAACGCCAACGCCACCGCGCGCAACCGCGCGAAACGATGCGTGCCCACGCGGACGCAGGAACATGTCGAGATCAACCTGCATTGCGGTGATCGGTCCGCTGAGTGCGGCGTGGCCGCTCAGACTTCCTTGCACCGGCAACTTCAGATTGGGAACCAAGCGCTCGACCAATGAGGTCGGGAGCGCTGTGATTTCGAGATCCGTGTCCGAGAACGCCGTGTCATCGTCGCTGAGGAGGATGCTCAGCGACCCGTCGATGCGCGTGCTGTCGACGGCGATGCTGGCCTCGGTGATTCGATACTCGCTCGGCAACGAATCGCGCACGAGCAGCGCAAGACGCATCCGCGCGGTTCCACCAGCGGGAAGGCGTGGATACAGCGCCTGTACGTCTTCAAAGACCAATGCCGGCACATCGAGCGACGCCTTGATGTCACCCGACGCATTGTCCACGACGACCTGGCCGACGGCGCGACTGCTGGGCAGCAGCAGCCTGATGTCGGACACGGTGATGCTATCGTCTTCGATACGGACCACACCGGACAGTTGTCGAATGTCGAGGTGGGGCGGGCGAAACAACGCCGCGGTGGTGGAGAGCGAATCGACATCGATGCGCATGCCGGCCAGGCTTGGATCGGCGATCACGAGCTTCGAAAGTCGCGCACGCATCGAACGGAACGTCATGATCTGGACGAACCCGTCGGCCGAGCGCTCGATCACAGGACGGGCATCGGGTGCGAGTGCCGCAGCAATCGCACTGTCCCGCTTCGCAGCGGGTCCCTTCGCGACCCACGGACGACGGAGAGTCACATTCCCATTGCGTACCGCAATGTCCTCCAGCCGGACCCAATCGCCGAATCCCGCCGGCGTACCACTCGGGGCGGCAGAGTCACTCGGAAAAATGCGCTGATAGTTCCAGGCGCCGCTGGTGTTCTGCGTCAACGTCACGACGGGATGACTGAGCGTGACGTCCGTGATGCGTACACGCTTGCGAATCAACGGCATGAAGTCGAGCCGCAGCGACACGGTGTCGACCACAAGAAATGGCGCGCCCAAACTATCGGTGATGCGGACACCAACAAGCGTAAAGGCGCCGAGGAGGTCACCATCGATTCGGTCGACCTTCAGCGTGCCATGCACGACATCGCGCAGCGCACCCATTGCAATGCGGCGCACCCGCTCACGGCCAAACTCTGTGCGCGACAGCACCGCGACCGAGGACACTGCGGCGACGATGCCGGCCGCGATCACGAAGACAGTCACCTTCACCAGGCGTCGCATCAGAACGCCGGCCCGATAGCCAGGTGAAGTGTGAGGCGACTGAAGATCTGCTTGAGAAATCCTCCCGTCGCCTCGGCTTGGTCGAATCGTCGTGGCGTTGTCAACGTGACGAGTCGCGCGCGGCTGTCCGCAGCCGTCACCTGGGTGATGACGGGCAATCGCTCCACCACGCGCGGACGAACGCCAAGATCGAGGCGGACCGGTCCCACGGGAGTCAAAAACCGCACGCCAAAGCCAGGTGTGATTGTCGCCGTCGATCCGAGCAGCGCGGTGAAGCGCGTGGTTCCAACGACAGCACCGTCGACGAATACTGCACCGCTCAGCCCCAGTGACGTGAGCACCGGGAAACGCAGCTCCACGTTGGCCTCGACGATGCGCGTCCCACCCAAGGGACGGGGTTGGAAGTCGCCTGCGCTGACGCCCTTGGTGTTGGGGTCGCAGCTTCCGTCGATCAAAGAAGCGTTGGTGCAAGGCGCGGCGAGCGTGGTGTCGGTGAGACGCGCGGGATCGATCGTCAGCACGCGCGGTCCGAGTTGATTCTCGCCGTACCCACGCACGGACCGTGACCCCCCAGCGAAGAAGGACTTGCGTGGGTGCAACACAGGCGCGGCGTTCGCGTCCTCAACACCCAGCAACCTGTTCGTGTTGGCGAGTGCGCGCACCGCACCCAGGCGCAGGCGCCCAGCGAGTACACTCTGACGCGTCATGCGACGATACGTGCTCGCGGTGGCCGTGATCCGGTTGAATGCGAAGTCCGAGCCGGTGTACTGGGACGCATGCTCGAGATCCACCCGAGCGCGAATGCCGCGCCTCGGCACGAATGGATCGTTGGTGTTGTCGAAGCTCGCGACGACGGAGATCGGCGCCAGCGGGTTACGGTGAGACACCGCATCGATGGCATTTCGCACGCACAGCCCCACCGAAACGCAGAAGTACACATCGGACGCCTCGATCGACGATGCTTCGAACGTGTATCCCAGCGTGGCACTGGTACGGAGGTTGGGTGAGTGCGTGAACGCCATTGTGGCGCCCGCGCCCACATCCGTTACCACACCGGGCACGCTGCGGCGATGCGTGTAGATGGACGCACCGAGTTGATTGCTCGGCCCGAACGCCCACGGCTGTAGAAAGTCGACACTAGCCGACCACGTCGGGCGCAAAAACTGATCGCGCTCGGTGGCCCGCGCTCCACTGGTCACATCGTAAAAAAGCGACGTTCCATTGAGGCTGCGCGCGAGCAGATTGCTCACGGTTCCACGTACCGTCAGGCGCCGCGCCCCCCCCGTGAAGTGATTGCGCGTCCACTCGGCGTCCAGTTGTAAAAAGTCCGCCGTGGTAACGCCGCCGGTCACCTCCAATCGACGAAGCGGCGCCTCGCCGACTGCCGCAACGATGACCTTCACACTATCCGTCGTCGGCTCCGCCTTGATCTCGACACTGTTGAAAAGACCGGACAGGTAGAGCTCGCGCGTGCTCGCCAGAAGGTCCTCGCGGCGATACAGAGCGCCGGGCTCGAGGTGGATCAAGCGCCGCACCGTGCGCGATTCGATGGCGCTGTTGCCCTCGATCCGAACGCTTCCGACTACGCTACGCCTGCCCGGCTGCACGGTGACCGTCACGGGCCCGTGGTTGGTCTCGTTCGATACCGCGCTCGTGTCTATTTCGACTTTGCCGTCGGCGAATCCACGATTCCACAGCGCATTGCGCAGCGCGACGAGTGCAGAATCGAGCGCCACCATGTTCAGCGGATCCCCGCTCTGCACCGTCAATGCGTTCCGGATTACGCGACGCGGCAGTACCGCATCCGACTGCGCGACGATGAGCGTGTCGATCCGTGTGGGTTCATTCTCCTTAACGTCGAATGCAACTACGGCGCGTCCGCGCTTCGCTTGCGACATCACCTTTACTGCAGCATCGCGGTAGCCGCGACGCCAGTAGAACAAACGGATCCGAATGGCGTCGCGCTGCATCTCGATCGGATCGAGATACTCACGCTGCGTGAATGCGGCGGCGCGACTGAACCGGCAGATGGGCGTGTACAGAATGCTTTTGCAGGCGCTGGCCCGCGTCACCAATCCGTCGCGCAGCTGGTCCACGTCGACCGCGCGCACGCCGGTGAGTTTCACGTCGGTCACCAGCGCACCACGGCCGACCGCCGTCTGCGCGCGGAGCACGCTGCCGGTCGCGATCAGCGAAGCGCTCACAAACACAGTCCTCCAGACCAATCGCCGCCGCGACGTCATGCGGCCCGAGGTTCAGCGCGAACAGCGTCAGGCATCAGCGGCGGGCGCCTTCCGAAGCGTTCGGAATAGAGGCGAGTGAACTCCGCCCCGAGCAACACGATCTGTGTTGAGTAGTACACCCACACGAGAATGACCGCGATGGTGCCCGCCGCTCCGAATGGCGAAGCCAGTGCACTGTTGCCGAGGTACAGTCCGATGAGTCGCTGACCGACGGCAAACAGCACCGCGGTGACAAACGAGCCAACGGCCACATCGCGCCAACGCAAGTGCACATCGGGCAACGCTCGAAAAAGCAACGCAACGAGCACGCTCGTCACGGCGATCGAGATCACTTGATTGAGCACGGCAAGGAGCATCGGCAGACCCGGAATCACCGTGCCGATCCACGTCATGAGCAGCTGCAGCGCCGCGCTCACCGTGAGCGACACCAGCAGCAGAAATCCGATGGAAACGACAACACCAAGCGAGCGCAACCGCCGCTTCACCAGCGCCGGCACGTTGATGCCTGCGTTGGGATCGGTGCGCACGCGCCAGATCATGTTCAGCGCAGATTGGAGCTCCAGAAATGCACCGGTGGCGGCAAAGATCAGCCCACCGATGCCGAGCACGGTGGCGGTGATTCCGTCGCGTGGTTTATTCGCGCGCTCCAGAATTGCCTTTACTGCGTCCGCGCCGTCACGTCCGATCAAGGCCGCGATCTGTGTGATGAGTTCACTGCGCACGACATCTTGTCCAACCACGAAGCCAGCGACCGCGATGACGATCAGCAGGACCGGGGCCAGCGCGAAGAGGGTGTAGTAGGCGATCGCCGCACCGTGACGCGGCGCGTTGTCCTCGAAGAAGTCGAAAACCGTCTGCTTGAGCAGACTCAGAATTCCCGAGGGGCGTGCGACATCCGTCTGTTGCGCACCGGCTGACGTGGGACGAAGGCGGTGGTCTGACGCTCTCACAGCGCGGCGCTCGTGAGTAGCGACATCATCGGTAGCTCCCGGTTCACCTGGCCCGACCGTGTCGACGACGGAAGTGTCGTCACGCAAACGTCCAAGAAATATTCGACGAGTACGGTTGCAAGAGGCGTGCTACCGCGCGCGGTGCGGTAGCAGGAGATCACATACCGCGCGCGATGTTACACCCGCGGCGGGTCGGTCTCGCGTTCGTAGTGGCGATGCTTCGACAGCGCGTCGATGAAAGCGGCGACAGCATCCGCGCTGCGATCAGCTCCGGACACGATGAGCCCCGGGCCGGCCGACCGCCTTCCTCATTGGGCTGGGAATGGTGGTGATTTGGGCGCTGTCCGGGCCCTATTTCCGATATTCGCAGGCGTGGCAGATCGTCGTTAATACCGGGACGACCATCATCACCTTTCTCATGGTGTTTCTGCTGCAGAACACGCAGGCGCGCGACTCGACCGCTCTGCATTTGAAATTGAATGAACTGCTGCGCGCGATTGCGGAGGCCCGAACGGAACTCGTCTCGCTCGAGAAAATGCCCGACGCGGAGCTCGAGGGCTTGCGGGACGAGTTTGCGCGGCTCGCCGACGCCGCGCAGACAGACGACTCAGCGGCCGCGAGTACGAACCCGCCCGCGAGCTCCAGCGGTGTTCATGACTCCCCGTCGTCCCCTACTCCGTCAACTGTCCATGCACCGGGAACACACCGGTAAGACCGAACCGCCACCGTTTCTACAGTCCCTGCCGATAAAAAACGAGCGCCCGCGGTCTCAACGCCGCCGAGTGAAGAACTCCCGCAACAGCGCAGCCGATTCGGCGGCCAGAATACCCCCCTGGACTGCGGGTGAATGATTCAGCCGGGGGTGACGGACGATATCGCCGACCGAGCCGCACATCCCCGCCTTGTCATCCCACGCACCGAATAGCAGCCGGTCGACGCGCGCCAGAACGATGGCGCCAGCGCACATCGCGCACGGCTCCAGCGTGACGACCAGCGTCGCGGATCGCAGCGCCTCCTGACCCTGCGAGTGCGCGGCGGCCCGAAGCGCGAGCACCTCGGCGTGAGCGGTCGGGTCGCCATCGCGCCGCATGCGGTTCTGCGTGCGAGCCACAATCCGGCCCGCGTACAGAATGACGGCGCCCACCGGAACCTCGCCCGCGGCATCCGCTGCACGGGCTTCGTGGAGCGCCGCCTCCATCGCTACCTGATCGGACGTCGTGATCGGCGTGGTTACCATCCGCACAACACTAAGCGCTCCCCTACACCGCCGCAGGCACTTCGGCAGTCGCCGCACCGGCCTGCGCCGTCGACATGCTGGCGACGGCAGCGTCAGCCGCGTCGCCATGACGGAACACCAACGTTTCGTCACTCGGGCTCAGGTCTGCGAGGATGACATCGCCTTCCTTGAACCGCCCTTCCAGCACGGCCATGGCGAGCGGATTCTGCAACAGGCGCTGCACCGCGCGCTTGAGCGGACGCGCACCGAACGCCGGCTCGTACCCTTCGTCGGCGAGTCGCGCACGCGCGGCATCGGTCAAGCGAATGGTGAGTTTCCGATCGCTCAGCAACTTACGCAGATGGCCGAGCTGCAGATCGATGATGTGATCGATCTCGCCGCGACCAAGTGGATGGAAGACGACCACGTCGTCGATGCGATTCAGGAATTCAGGTTTGAATACGCCTCGCAGCGCCGCGATGACTTCTTGCTCCACGTGCGACCAGTTGCCACCTTCGCCCGACTGTCCGCGCTCGAGAATCATCTGGCTGCCGACGTTGGACGTCATGATGATCACCGCATTGCGGAAATCGACCGTGCGTCCTTGTGAATCGGTCAGACGGCCATCGTCGAGCAGCTGCAGCAGAATGTTGAACACATCCGGATGTGCCTTCTCGATTTCATCGGACAGGATGACCGAGTACGGACGACGACGAACCGCTTCCGTGAGCTGTCCACCCTCTTCGTAACCAACGTAACCCGGCGGCGCACCGATCAGACGCGCGACCGCGTGCTTCTCCATGTACTCGGACATGTCGATGCGGACCATTGCGTGCTCATCGTCGAACAGAAATTCGGCGAGCGCGCGCGCGGTCTCGGTCTTGCCGACGCCAGTCGGTCCAAGAAAAATGAATGAGCCGATCGGTCGGTTGGGATCCTGCAGCCCGGCACGCGAACGGCGCACGGCGTTGGCGACCGCACGCACTGCTTCGAGCTGACCGATCACCCGGGTCGACAAGACGTCTTCCAACTTGGTCAGACGTTCGCGTTCAGACTCCAACATCCGCGTGACGGGAATGCCGGTCCACCGCGCGACGACGTCGGCGATGTCGTCGGCCGCGACTTCTTCCTTGAGATACTGTGGACGTCCGCCGTCGTGACTGGCGAGCTTGCTCTCCGCTTCTTTCATCTGCCGTTCAAGCGACGGAATCTTCCCGTAGGTGACTTCTGCCGCCTTGTTCAGATCGCCGGAGCGGGTTGCCTGCTCTGCCTCCAGCCGCGCGGCTTCGATCTCCTGTTTGATGCGACCGACACTGCCAAGCGACTCCTTCTCCTGCTGCCACTGCGCGCGCATGCCCGACGCTTCTTCTTTCATGTCGGCCAGATCGCGTTCGATGATGCCGCGACGCTCGATCGACGCAGGATCTGTCTCCTTGCGAAGCGCCTGACGTTCGATCTCGAGTTGCACGATGCGACGCTCGACCTCGTCGATCTCCTGGGGCACCGAATCGATCTCAATGCGCAAGCGCGACGCAGCCTCATCGATCAGATCGATCGCTTTGTCGGGGAGAAACCGATCGCCGATGTAGCGATTGGAAAGCGTCGCCGCGGCGACCACTGCGCCATCGGTGATGCGCACGCCGTGATGCGCCTCGTAGCGCTCCTTCAGCCCGCGCAAAATCGCGATTGTGCTTTCGACACTCGGCTCGCCGACATAGACCGGCTGAAACCGACGCTCGAGTGCGGCATCCTTCTCGACGTGCTTGCGATATTCGTCGAGCGTGGTCGCACCGACAACACGCAATTCACCACGCGCGAGCATCGGCTTGAGCATGTTGCCGGCGTCCATGCTGCCTTCGGCCTTACCCGCGCCAACGAGCGTGTGCATTTCGTCGATGAAGACGATGTACAGGCCGTCGGACGACGTGATCTCCTTGAGAACGGCCTTGAGACGCTCTTCGAACTCACCGCGGAATTTTGCGCCAGCGATGAGCGCGCCAAGATCGAGCGAAACGAGTCGCTTGTTGCGCAACCCTTCGGGGACATCGCCACTGATGATGCGCTGCGCGAGTCCTTCAGCGATCGCCGTCTTGCCGACACCCGGTTCACCGATGAGCACCGGATTGTTCTTGGTACGACGCGACAGCACCTGAATCACGCGACGAATTTCTTCATCGCGTCCAATGACGGGATCGAGTTTGCCTTTGCGCGCCGCTTCAGTGAGATCGCGCGTGTAGCGCTGCAGCGCCTGATACTGCCCTTCGGGCGATTGATCGGTGACCTTGTGCGCGCCACGGACAAGCTTGAGTGCTTCGACGAGCGCGTTGCGATTGGCACCGACGGCCGCGAGCAGACGCACGCTATCGGTACCTTTGGCATCGGCAAGCGCGAGCAACATGTGCTCGGTCGAGACGTACTCATCGCCGAGTGCCTTTGCTTCCTTCTCCGCCGCATCGACCACCTGCGTGAGCTCGCGGCTGAAACTCGGCTGCGCATCGCTCTGCTTGGCGTAGCGGCCAGCTTCGAGTTCCGCGGCTGCGCGTAGCGAGGTGACGTTCGCGCCCACCCGTTGGAGGATCGGCACGACGATCCCCTCGTCCTGAACGAGCAGTGCCAGCAGTAGATGGAGATCGTAGACGAGTGGATTGCCCGCTTTGCGCGAAAGGCTCACCGCGTCGTTCAGCGCTTCCGCGCTCTTTACCGTCAGGCGGTCTGAATTGATCATGGCTTGAATATTCGGGCTCGGCCGATCGGAGGTCGAGGAGGAATTCCCCGACAGTGGCGCTACCCACGGGCCGTACGGCATTCGCCTGAAGAAGTCGCAAGCGCAATGCCGTTTGCATCATGCCGAAGCGGCGTAGCGATCAATGCAACATGCGCCAATGCAGCGCGAACAGGTGGGCAATGGATACAAAATGGCGCGCCGGGTCCGCTCACCCAGCGCGCCATCATGAATTGTCTTGCGGGTCGTTCGTGGTGCTCACTTCACAGAAACCATCTTTTGTGTCAGCGTCACGCCGTTGTCTTCGAGACGATAGAGATACACGCCCGAAGCGGCCTCCCGCCCGGTGTTTCGGACTTTGCCATCCCAGTAGGCGACATACTCGCCACATGAGAGCAAGACGTTGTCCAGCGGTTGACCTCCAGCCACTCCACCCGAACCGCCTTGCAACACCGGGATCGCGACGAGCTGTGCAAGCACGTTGTAGATCTTGATTGTGACTCGGTGCTGTTTGGTAGGTTCAGGACAGGTGGGCGCATCGCCCACGCTGAAATTGAAGCGAGTTTCCGGATTGAAAGGATTCGGATAGTTCTGACCGAGCGTTGCTCCGCCAGACTTTTTCCGAGTGTCCTGCGCGCCAGAAACATTTGGCATGATCGCGCTGAGAGCGAGCACCAGACCCAGTGCTGCCCACGAACGTTTCATGGTGCTTCTCCGACTGACGAATCAGGGGGTTAGTCGAAGTCTCCAGTTGAGGGTGGTTGATGAACTGCCTGTCGTGAAACTAGGACGCCTATAGCAGGGAGTCAAGCAACATTCCCGAAAGAACGGTTGAAAAGCCGAACTCTCACCATATGTGACATGCCGCGCGAAGTGCCCCCATGCAAAGGCATACACCACAACACGTTAAATGGTCGTCAGCTGCCCTTGTTCCCACACCACGTACGCTCTAAGTACCCGTCCGTCAGTCAGATGTTGCGCCAGAAACTCCCGCAGCAGCCGCTGGTGTGCACGTCCATCCGCTTCTGTCACAAGAAGCGCCGTCCCCGCCAGCCATTGGAGGATCGCCAGCCGAGGTGAGGCAGGGAGACGACGACTGCCGGGGATTTGCCCGCCACACCGGACGCAGAGCGTGCCACCGGCGAGATGGCTGAATGTCGCTTCGGCGTCGGGGGCGATCGGCGTGTGACACTCCGCACACCGATCGAGGACAGGCGTGAAGCCGACATCGCTGACCAGACGCCACAGCGCCGCCAATGCCACCGAGACGGTGTCGACAGGTGTCGACTCGGCGATCGCGTCCAAACCCGCCACAACGCCCGTGTAAACGGCTGATGCGGCTTCGTCATGGACGACGCGGAGCACGCACTCGGTCAGTGCGTTGGCGGCCGTGAATCGACCAAGATCCGTGGCGAGCGCGGGCCTGACACGCGTGACATCAAACGACGTCAACGTATGAAGATCGCGACCAGGCTTGGTTTGCCACTGCGCCTGGCCTTCGGCGAACAGGTCGAGCGCGCTGCCAAAGCGCTTCCGCGACGACCGCGCCCCGCGGGCAACCACCGACTGCACGCCGGCCTCACGCGTGGCCAGGCGCAGAATGCGCGATGATTCGAGATAGTCGATCTGGTGCAACACGATCGCGTCGGTGACGATCAGAGCCATACAGGAGCTTAGCACATGCTCCAAGACAGCCGAGCAATTACCGTGCGATTGCAGGATTGCTCAACGCAGCGCGAGGTCGACGCCACCCTGCCCCGCCGGTACGCGCCGCACTTCGGTGCCCGCGGGATTGAACACGATCAACGACGTGGCGGAGGCCACACCGTTCGCGATGCAGTGCAGCCGACCCAGGGCATCGGCCTGACCGCTGCCGCAGGTGACGTCGGCGCCGGACGTGCTGGTGAGCTTGAGGAACGACGTCGTTGCCGTTGCAGGTACGCCGGCAACGAAGCCCAGGTCGTCGGTGCGAATCTTGAGAATGCGACTCTTGAAGTTGGTGAGATCTTCGTAGAGCGAGACGTAGATGAAGTTGTCGAGTCCCATCTTCGCGCTGCCGCCGTAGGTCCCACTCGGCATCGGGCGCAGCTGCAGCATGCGCTTGTTCTTCAGGTCGACTTTCGCAAGCGAGCCTGTCGAGATAAGCGCATACGGAAAGCTCGAGAAGTTCGCGTCACCGCCCGCCGAGATGTAGGCGACGTCGTTGACGACAATTGCACCTGCGCCAGATCCGCGCATTCCGGGGAGCACGATTGTGTCGCGCGCAGTGCCCGTGTTGGGGATGCGAATAAGACGCACGTCGCCCTGCACCGCGTAGTTCACTTTGCAGTTCGCGTTCGCGTCGACCACCCACGTGGCATTGTCGTATTGGAATGCGTCGGTCGGACAGACGCCCGCGTTCGAGATGCGCGTGATCGTCGGCGCGTTAGCGCCAGAGACGGAGACGAGTGCAATCGCATTTGAGTCCCGCAGTGCAACACCGATCAGTGCAAGTCCGTTGGAACCCTGAAAGAGGCGGGCGCGCGACGGATTGCTCTTGGCCGGCAACTGCAAACGGCGCATGGAGCCGGTCTTGACGTCCGTGATATAGAGCAGATCACCAGCGGCGCGACTGGAGGTTGCGAGCACGGTGTCGCGCACCATGGTGAAGCCACCAGCGTCGAACTCAGTTGGCGAACCAAAGATCACGCGACTGGACGCACTCCCGGAATCGGCAAGCAGCGTGAGGCCTGGCTGGATGAAACCGTCCATCACCACGATCCCCTTGGGCGGCTGCGGCGTGGTGTTAAGTGCACCGTCGTCGCCGCACGCAGCGATGAACGGTGACGTGGCGATCAGCGCCGCGACGGACGCCTTTCGCGTTGCAGCACCGACCGAAGCGAGGAGACGGGCGAACGCAGGGCGGGTGGCAGATGGGGAGTTCATGACTTTTGTAGGTGTCGCAAGGTTGTGGAGATCGCCCAGCTTCGTCCGGGCGAAGGGAAGCCGCGTACTGACTGCCAGCGGACGTCGGTCGCGTTGTCGAGCGACAGAGACAGCAGCACATCAACAGCGGCAACGACAACGCGACGCGAAAGGGCGACGTCGCACAGTGTTACAGGGGACAACTCAAAGGCGGCGTTGCGAGGCCCCGCGGTGTAGGGCCTTGGCCCCATCGCGTGCACGAGCGTGGTTGCGGTCGCAAACGGGAGTGTCGCACGCAGCTGCGCGCCGCCGGCTACGCGCGCCACGTAGGGCGTGGGGATCTGCAGTCCACCACTGGTGAGCATCGCGTCGTAGAGCGTGAACCAGGCAGAGAG
>JBKJTE010000164.1:0-6658 GCA_046590495.1 Gemmatimonas sp.
CGGAAACGGCGGCAGCGGTGATCGTCGAACCGATTCAGGGCGAAGGCGGCGTGCGTGTCGTCGATCCGGAATTTCTGCGCGGGCTGCGGGCGCTCACGAAGGAGCGGAACGTGATGCTCATTCTCGACGAGATTCAGTGTGGTCTTGGACGCACGGGTTCGTTCTTCGCGTACGAGCAGTTGGGTTTTGAACCGGACATGCTCACGATCGCCAAGCCGCTGGCGGGTGGACTCCCGATGGGCGCGATTTTGGTCAACGACACGATTGCGCGCGCGATGCAGCCGGGCGACCATGGTACGACGTTTGGCGGTGGACCACTGCTCGCGCACGTGGCGCACCATGTCGTGCAGCGCCTGTCCGACCCGGCCCTGTTGGCGCACGTGCAGGAGATGGGCGCATGGTTTGGCGAGCAGTTGCAATCGCTCTCCGATCGCACCGGGCGTATCCGCGCCATCCGTGGCAAGGGACTGATGTGGGGCGTCGATGTGCACGAGCCTGCGGCTGCGATCATCCAGCGCGCGTTCGGCCAAGGGCTGTTGTTGGTCGGCGCAGGCGAACACACGCTCCGCTTCCTGCCGCCGCTCGTGATCACGAAGGACGAACTCGCCGAAGGCCTCAAGCTGCTCGAGGACGCGCTCGTCGGGTAACTGCCGATTGGCGTGGGAGATTGGAGGCGGATCAGGCGGATAACTGCAACGGATAGAAGCTGCGGATAACTGCCACAGACTGGGAACTGCCGATTGAGCGGATCTGGCGGATTCAAACGGATACGGCAACCACACTCTTCTATCCAAAGAGTTGTTGTTTCATTTCTGCTTCGACTTCTTCTTCGATCCGCACTTAGTCGCAGTGGCAGTCATCCGTTGTGATCCGCTCAATCCGCCCGATCGGCAGTTCCCAGTCTGTGGCAGTTATCCCGTGCTGTTATCCGCTGCTCGTATCCGTCTCAGCAAGCTTCCGTTCCTGTCCTCGGCCCGATCCCATGTACACACCGCCGTCGTTCGCAGAGACAGATCCCGCCGTGATGCTCGACTTCATCACGGCGCATCCGTTCGGCGCGATGGTGACCGCGTCCCCGACCGCGGGACTCTTTGCGACGCACTTGCCGCTGCTCGTCGATCGCGGACGCGGGGCGCACGGCGTACTGCAGGGGCATATCGCGCGGGCCAATCCGCATCACGATTTCGCCGACACATCTGCCGACGCGATGGTGATTTTCACCGGACCCGACGCGTACATCACGCCGACTTGGTACGCCTCGAAGCAGGAGCACGGAAAGGTGGTACCGACGTGGAATTACGTCGCCGTGCATGTGTACGGGACCGTGCGCTTCATCGACGATCGAGATTTTCTGATGCAGCATCTCGACGCGCTTACGGATCAGCACGAGTCGTCGCACGAGCATCCGTGGGCGATGCACGACGCGCCGCAGGACTTTCTCGAGGCACTCGCACGCGCAGTGATCGGCGTCGAAATCGACATCACGCGCCTCGAAGGCAAATGGAAGATGAGTCAGAATCGTTCGTCTGCCGATATCGATGGCGTGATCGACGGACTGTCGACGTCGTCATCCGAAGTTGCGCGCGCCGTCGCCGACGAAGTTGTCTCGCGAAAAAATTTGCGACGTCACTAGTGCGTTCGCGGGAAATACGCAATATTGTCGTCACCTTCACGTGCCTCCGTGAACGGTGCGGTTCTTCACGCAATCGGTTTGCGTGATGGCGGCCGCGAGAGCACGTGCTCCGCGTAGCTCGCTCACCGGCGGTGTAGCACCTGTCCTGACGCGTCGATCCGGCGACGTGTACGAGGCCGGACAGGTGCCGCCGGTTGAGCTGCTTCCGCCACTTCGTGCGCATCGTCGCACTCCCTCTCGGCGCGTTACCTTCCAACGCATGCCGACCATCTCCACTCTACGCAAAGCGTCCGCATGTCTGCTGACGCTTTTGTCTTTTTCGCTCTCAGCGCCAGTGCTTCCGGCACAAACGCGTGCTCCGCAAACGCGTGCGCCACAAACGCGCTCGACGACGCTGCCGCCGACACTCGTCGTGCAGATCACCGTCGACCAGCTGCGCCCCGATTACTTCGATCGCTTCGCGCCGCAGCTCACCGGCGGACTCGGTCGACTGATGCGCAACGGCGCGCGCTTCACCAATGCGTTTCACGATCACGCGACGACCGAGACGGCGCCGGGGCATGCGACGCTCTGGTCGGGACGCTACCCGGCGCACACTGGCGTGGTGCTCAATGACATCGGCGTCGCCGACCCGCAGTCGCCACTCCTCTTCGGACGCGGCGGCGGCGCGTCTCCGTACCGCTTCCGTGGCTCGGCGCTTTTCGATTGGGTGCGCAGCAACGATCAGTTCAGTCGCGCGCTTTCCGTCTCGCGCAAAGACCGCGGCGCCATTTTGCCACTCGGACGCGCCAAACAGAACGTCTTCTGGTACTCACTCGACGGACGCTTCACCACCAGTCGCTACTACGGCGACACGATCCCCACCTGGGTAAAGAAGTTCAACGATACCAACTTCCTCGCGCGCTACCTCGGCACCGACTGGAAGCTGCTGCTCGCGGATTCCGAATATCCAGAAAAGGATTCCGTCGTCATCGAAAGTCAGGGTAAGGATTTCGTCTTTCCGCATCCGTTGTCCGCCGACCCGCGTACCGGCGGCAATGACTTCACCGAGTTTCCGTGGATGGACGATGTTACGGCCGACTTCGCACTCGCCGGCGTCAACGCACTCGAGCTGGGGAAGGGGCCGACGGTTGACGTGCTCGCCGTTTCGTTCTCTACTACCGACGCGATTGGCCATCGGTACGGTCCAGACTCGCGTGAATTGCATGATCAGGTGTTACGCGTCGATCGCGCCATCGGAAAGCTGATCGACTCGCTCTACAAGCTTCGCGACTCCACCCGCATCGTCTTTGCGCTCGGTGCCGACCACGGCGTCGCGCCATTTCCCGAACTGCACTTCGCGGGCGCGGATCCTGACCGTGGTCGCGTCGACCCGCGTCCCGTCATCGACTCCGCGCGCAGCAAACTGGCCGCCCGTGGCGTAGAAGGGGACGCGCTGTTGCTCCAGTCGGGAATCATTTCGCTCGACCGCGCACGGCTCGCCGCACACAACGTCAACGCCGACTCCGTCGTCGAAGTGCTGCGTGCCGCGATGGCCAAGCGCATAGGCGTGGCCCGTGTCGATCTCGTTAGTACACTCGCTGCGAAGGCCGCCAGAGGCGACAAGATCGCGCGTCGCTGGTTGTATGCGGTGCCGCCTGATCTCAAAGCGGTGCTCACCGTCTCCCTCGCGCCCTACTATTACTGGTTTACAGTGCGCTACGCCACGCACGGTACACCGAACGACTACGACACCCACATCCCGATCATCTTCATGGGACCCATGTTCCAGCCCGGGACGTATAGCAAAGAAGTGCGCTCGGTCGATGTCGCACCAACGCTTGCCGCCGCGATCGGCATCGAGCCCACCGAAGCGGTCGACGGACACATTCTCACCGAAGCATTTCGCAAGCCAACGGGCAAGAAGCGGTAGATCGCCAACAGCGGCCGGTAGCTATCGATGAGTGCCAACGACAACCCACGCGGCCCGGCGCTCAATCGGGCCTTTGACGAAGCTCGCTTCGGCGCCTCGCGCACCCTCAACCTGCGCGCGCTCCAGCCAACCGCGATGCAGGCATCGGCGATGGCCGAACAGTGGATGCGCGCCAAACAGATGGAGGGCGCAGAGGAAGGACTGATCGTCACCGGTCGTGGCAATCGCAGCTTCGACGGCTATTCGCCGGTGCGCGAATCGATCGTCAAACTCCTTCCATCGCTCCGTCGCCGAAACGTCATCGCGACGTTCGCCGAGCATACGCCAGGGTCGTTTGTGGTGACGTTTGCGCCGGTGAGGGCGCTCTTCGAAGCGCCAAAGCGTCGGCGTGAGGTGACGGTGCCCGTTGCTGCGGCCGCGCCGTCCGCGCTCGCCGCACTCGAATCTGAAACGCATCTCATCATGCGCGAACTGGCGGCCGCGATGCTCGCCTCGCTGGGCATCCTCTCACCGACCAGAGAAATGGTCGAGGACGAAATGTGCCGACAGTTCGCCCAACTGAGCGCGGGGCTACCGTCGACCGACGACCGCGAAGCCGTGCTGCAGCAGGCCGCACTCCGCGCCCTGGAAGAATTCGAACTCGGCTGAGTCGCGCACGGCGTGTGGCGAAGCGGGTGGGAACGTGTCCCCCGAACTGTATGGCAGAACGTGTAGCCACGCATGTCGCACTGTAACTTGAGTTGACTGAACTCCCTGTCGCATCCTCGATGCGTCCCTTCGCCGTTCGGCACACGCTGGCCGGTCTCCGCTGTCTCCAACGGTACGTATGCGCCCACTGACGCTGACACTCGCGTGCGCTTCGCTGTCCGCCGCTCTTTCGGCGCCGCTCGCCGCGCAGCAACCCGTAGCCGAGCGACCGCTGCCCGGATACTCCGCTGCGAACGCTGCGGCACATCGGAAAGTTGAACAGGACGCCATCAAAGGTCCTCAGGGTGCGAGCGCGCGCACGCATTCGCAGGCGCTGTCGAAAGAGCCACACGTTGCCGGCACGCCCGCACAGGCGCGCACACGCGACTACGTCATCGAGCAGATGAAGGCGTTCGGCCTCGAGACGGAAGTCCGCACATACGACGTGTGGCTGCCGCACGCGACGTCGGTGAAAATCTCGAGCAACGGTCAGACACTCGATCTCGTCGAACCGGCCATTGCCAGCGATCCTGTCACGGCGATGCCGCAATACCTCACCGTCAACGGGTCGAGCGGTGCCGGCGTCGGCGAAGGCGAGTTGGTGTTCGCCAACTACGGGCTCATCGAAGACTACGCCGTCCCCGATTCGCTCCACGTTTCCGTCAAAGGCAAAGTCGTGATCACGCGCTATGGACGCAGCTTCCGCGGCATCAAGGCGCGCGAAGCGGAGAAGCGCGGCGCAGTCGCGTTGCTCATCTACACCGATCCGGCCGACGACGGTTTCGCGCGGGGCGATGTCTATCCCGAAGGTCCCATGCGTCCATCACGTGGACTGCAGCGCGGCAGTGTGTGGAATGGCACCGGAGATCCGTTGACCCCTGGCTATGCGAGCAAGCCGGGCGCGCCACGTCTCAAGCCCGACCAGACGCCGCTGCCCAAAATCCCGGTCGTTCCAATCAGCTCGGCCAACGCTGAAATCCTGCTCGCAAGCGTTCGCGGCACTGCAATCCCCGCTTCGTGGCAGGGCGGCATGCCGTTCCGCTATCACGTTGGCCCGGGCGCAAACGCCGTCCGCGTCGAAGTCACCACCGACGCGGCGACCAACGGCACCAAACAGATATTCAACACGCTTGGCTACATCCGCGGCTCTGAGTTTCCCGACCAGTTCGTGTACATCGGCGGCCATCGCGATGCGTGGGGCCCGGGTGCGGCCGACAACGTGAGCGGCACCGTCAGCATACTCGAAGCTGCGCGGTCGCTCGGTGCGATGGCCAGGAACGGGTGGAAGCCCAAACGCACGATCGTCTTCGCAACGTGGGACGCCGAAGAATGGGGTCTGGTCGGGTCGACCGAATACGTCGAAGACGACTCGCTCCGTCTCCAGAAGGGCGCGGTCGCCTATCTCAATCAGGACGTGGCGGCACAGGGTTCGTCATTCGGCGGAGGTGGATCTCCGTCGCTGCGTGCCGCACTGCGTGACGTCATTCGCGGCGTGCAGGACCCGCGCGGCCGCGGCACGGTGTACGACGTGTGGCGCGCCGCGTCAGGCGTGAAGAGCGACACGCTCGAACCGGCGATGGGCGATCCGGGTGGCGGCAGCGACTTCGCGGGCTTTTACAACCATCTCGGAATTCCAATCGCCGAGTGGGGTTTTGGCGGACCCGCCGGTACGTACCACTCCCAGTACGACACGTTCAACTGGATGGAGAAGTTCGGCGATCCAGGATTCGCCTATCACGCGACTGCGGCGAGCATTGCGGCGGCAATGGCCGTCCGTGTTGCCGACGCTGACATCCTGCCCTACGACTACGTCGAGTTCGCACGCACGATGCGCGCGTACGTGCCGCCGGTGCAGAAGAGTTTTGCGTCGAAGGGCTGGAATGCGGGCGCGGTCGGGCCACTCAGTGCAGGCATCACGCGTCTCGAGCGTTCGGCGGCCGCGTTTGCCGCAACGCGTGACGGCGTACTCAGAGGAACCGTTTCGTCGTCGGCGCGTGCCGCAACGAACGCAGCGCTCATCAAAGTCGAACGCGCCTTCGCCCGTCCGTCCGGTCTCAAGAGCCGTCCGTGGTATCGGTCGCTTATTTACGCTGCCGATATCGACAACGGCTACGCGAACATGAGCTTCCCCGGCGTCAACGAAGCCGTGCGCGCTGGCGAGCAGGCGCAGGCCAACGCCGAACTTGCCGATCTCGCCAAGCGCTTTGGCATGGCCGCCGACGCAGTGGATCAAGCACGCAAGGCGCTTCTGTCTAACCGCTAGGTATTGGGTAGTCGGTGTTGGATATACCGTACCGATCACGCGACACCGACTACCGAGCACCCGACACCGACTACTCGGTACCGAGAGCTGATTACCTGGCCGTCACCCCGCCGCACTGCGCAACAATACTTACGTGACCCTGCACGCCCACGAAGCACGCTAT
>JBKJTE010000036.1:0-14708 GCA_046590495.1 Gemmatimonas sp.
GGAGGCTTCATCCGACGGCGCTACTCGGATGGAGTGCCGCGTTTCTCGCGGTCGATCTCGCCTACTACTGGTTTCATCGCGTCTCGCATGAGGTGAACATCTTCTGGGCCGGACACATCGTCCACCACTCGAGCGAAGAGTACAACCTTTCGGTTGCACTCAGGCAGAGCGCGCTGGGTGGAATACTCGGTTGGATTTTCTACGTACCGCTCGCGGTATTCGGCATGTCGGTCCAACAGTTCGCCGTCTGCTACGCGTTGAATCTCATCTACCAGTTCTGGATTCACACGCGCGCCGTTGGACGATTGCCCACGTGGGCAGAAGCCGTGCTCAACACGCCATCGCATCATCGCGTGCATCACGGAGTGAATCCGGAATATCAGGACCGCAACTACGCCGGCGTACTGATTGTGTGGGATCGCTGGTTCGGGACCTTCACACCCGAAGCTCAAGAGCCAGTGTACGGACTCACGTCGCCGTTGCACAGCTGGAATCCGTTGTGGGCGCAGGTGCATCACTATGTCGCCATTGCGCGAAATGTGCGCCGCGCGGAATCGTGGCGCGATCGTTGGCAGATGGTGTTCGGACCGCCTGCATGGCGCCCAGCAGCCTGGGGCGGCGCCATACAACTGCCAGCGGTCGATTCGGATTCGTTCACAAAGTTCGATCCGACTGTGCCCTCCGCACTCGGGCGCTATGCCGTCGTGCACTTCGCGCTGACAATTCCAGCAGCGCTCTGGCTCCTGTCCAATGCAGCGGTACTCGCGGCGCTCCCGTTAGCCGCAGCAAGCTTTTACGTCGCGCTCTCGCTGACAAACGTTGGCGGAATACTCGAAGCCCGCCGCTGGGCATTCGCTTCCGAACAGGCGCGGCTCGGTGCGTTGGGTGCTGCTTCCGCGGCGATGTTCATCCAAGGCTCGGTCGCACCCTGGAGTTCGATCGTGGCCGTTCTGATTTCAGTTGCAAGCGGTTTCGTACTCTGGTCACAACGCCGCGCTTTCATCGTTCCGAGCGACGAACGAATGGACGTAACTGCCGAGTAGCGAAGACTGAGTATGGAGTACTGAATGCTGGGGACTGGGGACTGGGGACTGGGGAGTGGGGACGAGGTAGTCGGTGGCCAGTCCCCAATCCCCAGTCCCCAGTCCCCAGCAGTTTCCTTACACCTCGACGCCGAGCAATCGGCGCGCGCGTCGTACCGCACCGCGTGCTGCGTCTACTTCTTCTGCGCGAACTGTTGCACCCGGCACGGCACTTTTGAGACGCTGCTCGAGACGTTTGCGAACGAGCGAACCCTTGGCCATCATCCCGCCTGCCAGGGCGACCGGAACCGCCGCCCGTTCGTCCATGAAGCAGCGGCGGGCGAGGGTGCGAATGTGAAGTGAAAGTTCTTCGACACAGAGACTGATCAACGCATTCGCGCGAAGATCGCCCGTCGATGCAACCTGTGCGATAACCGGAACAAGCGTTGCGAGTTTGCCCGGTGTCGCTTCGGCCGCCCACGGAATCAGGTCTTCCAGTGTTTCGAGTTCGAGCGCGGTAAGTACGGCGCCTGTGAGCGCAGTCTCCGGCTCGCGCCCGTCCTGCGCTGCCGTGATCACACTCAACGCGCGACGTCCGAGCCAGCCTGCGCTTCCCTCGTCGCCCACCGCGGGCCCCCAACCGCCGCATCGCTCGAGGCGTCCATCGGGCGCACGCGAGAAGGCGACGGAACCTGTGCCAGCGACCAGCAGTACGCCCGCCGAGTCGCCAAATGCATCGTCCATGGCAATCGTAGCATCGGCCTGCACGGACACGTCGTCGGCGACGCGGCGTGTGGCAAGCGCCGACCAGAGCGCCTGCGCCGCACGCTCCTGTCCGGCGCCGGCAACCCCAACGACGCACACCGCGGGGCGAGTCTCCGTGCGCTCGGCCATCGCGAGCACGTCGGCGATAAGCACCTTGATGATGTCGGCGGCGACCGCTTCGTGACCGGGCTTCAGCGAGGTCGCCGCCCCTTCGGTACGGGCCAGCACGTTGCCGTTGGCGTCGGCGAGCAGCACGCGGGTACGGGTGCCGCCGCCATCAACACCAACAACAAGCGGCATGGGATCGAGCGGGCCGGCGCTCATGCGCGAGTCCCCTTGGGAGAGAGCGGCGCAGCAGGCTGCGCTGCGTGAGTAAACGAGGAGAGAACGCCAGTCACGAAGGTAATCGAAAGGCCGATCAGCACGTACCACGGCCATGCGATTGTCGCGACACCGCCCAACGTGGAAGCCATCGACGGATATGCGGCAACGATCTGCTTGGCGAAAACGATGAATGCCATGCAGCTGATGCCGACGCTCATGCCAAGAATTGCATCGCGTTGTATCGCGCGGTTCCAGAACATGCCGAGAAAGAAGCCGCCGAGCAATCCGCCTTGTGTGAACGACGCGATGGAAAGTGCGACGACAACGACTGGTGTACCGTTGTCCTTGAACATCAGTGCGCCGGCGGTGAGTGCGATGCCCCACGCGAGTGCGAACAGCTTGCCGACTTGCAGCGTGCGTGGATCATCGGGGCTGCGCTTGGTAAACGGCAAATAGATGTCGTGTGTCGATGATGCCGCGAGCGCGTTGATCGCACCGGAGTGCGTGCTCATTGTTGCGGCGATGATTGCCGCCACAATAAGGCCGATCAGGCCGTGCGGCATGCGCTCGATGATGTAAGTCGGGAAGATCTGATCTGCCGCAGAGAACGGACGCCCTTCGTACAGCACCCAGAGACCCAGTCCGACGAACAGGAACAGCGTCATCTGCGCGAACACGGCGAAGCCGCTGCCGATGATTGCAACCTGCGCCTGTTTCAACGAACGACTCGAGAGCAAGCGCTGCACGATGATCTGATCGGCGCCGTGTGACGCCATTGCGAGAAACGCACCGCCGATCACCCCAGCGAACATGGTGTGCGGCCTATCAAAGCCCGTGTACCAGTCGATCGCACGTAGCTTGCCGGCCGCGCCTGCACGTTCCATGATCGTGCTCCATCCTCCGTCGACCGCTTGACCGATAAGCACCAACGCAGAGATACCGCCGAGCAGGTAGATGCTCGCCTGCAGCAGCTCCGTCCACACAACGGCCTTCATGCCGCCGCGATACGTGTAGATCACCGTCAGCACACCCAGCACCACGATCGCCGCTGGCATCGTGTATTCCCTCGGCAACACCGGACCGATGATCAGCGCAACAGGGATTGCAGTTGCGAACACTCGCACTGCATCGGCCATTGCGCGCGTGATCATGAACACGATCGATGTGAAGCGACGTGTCGTCAGACCAAAGCGTGTTTCGAGCAACGCGTACGCGGTGACAAGATTGCCGTTGAAGTAGCGCGGTAAAAGCGTGAACGCGACGACAAAACGACCGACAATGTAGCCCGCAACGACTTCGAGAAACCCGAGATTACCTGTGTACGCAAGTCCCGGAATGCTGATGAACGTCAACGCTGACGTTTCGCTGGCGACTATCGAGAAGAGCACGGCCCACCACGGAATTGCGCGTTCCGCAACGAAATAGTCACTCGCGTTCTTCTGGTTGCGACCGATCCACAAGCCGAGTGCCGTCGTGCCGCCGAGATACGCCAGCAACACGAACAGGTCGAGCAGATTGAATCGGCCGCTCACAGTGCGCGATCGTTAGACGATGACATAGGCTTCCATTGCGAAATATTCGGCCAGGCCAAGTCGATCAAGATGCGCGGATGTGTTCTTGTTGCGCTGCTCAACGCGTTGCCAGAACTCGCGTTCGTCTTGACCGGGGAACGGCGCTGAATCTTTCTGCGACTGGTGCTTGAAGATCGCCTGGATCTTGAGCGTCAGTTCTTCCTGGGAAAGTGGCACAAGCGTCGTCGCTTCGGTGACCGGCCACTCCTGCCACGCGCCGCGATAGAGCCAGATCTCCGGACGATTTTCCGGTGCCGCCTTCTCGCCGTACACTTCGATCACTGCGGCATCGATGGCTTCCTTGCACATGCGGTGCGTGCCATGTGGATCTGAAAGATCGCCGGCCACGAAAATGATTTCCGGTTGCAGCTCCCGCAGCAGATCGGCAACGATCTGCACATCCGCAGGGCCGATCGGATCTTTGCGCACTTTGCCCGTCTGATAGAACGGCAAATTGAGGAAGCGTGCGTTACTGCGCGTGAGCCCCATGACTTCAATGCCGCTCACTGCTTCCGACTCGCGAATGATGCGTTTGATGTCCTGCACTTCGGGAATATCGACTTGACCGGCGCGCTTGCTCTCGAGGAAATGGTGCACCACTTCGCCAAGTTTGCGGACAGCGCTGCCGTCGCCGATCCGTTCCTGATCAAGGCGCTCGAGGAAATCCATGTAGCGACGCACGTCATGATCGAACACGGCGATGTTGCCGCTCGTCATGTACGCCACGGTCAACGCGTTCTCGTTCTCGACAAACTTGCGAAGGATCCCACCCATGGAAATGACATCGTCATCGGGGTGCGGCGAGAAGCAGATCACGCGCTTCTTGGTCGGCAGCTTACTCTTGCCGCGAATCTTTGCACCGAGAACGTTGAAAACGAGACCGTTCACTGCGCCCGGCGAGCCATGGCGCGCAACCAGTGAAGACAGCTGATGATCGGCGTAGTCCTGTTGCGTGAGTTTGAGAATTGCCTTTTTCGTCTGCAACGCGAGCCAGGTCACCGCCCGCAGTTCGAGAGCATCGGTCCACGCGATCTCATCGAGCAACCATGGCGTCGCAACCCGCGTCAGTTCGACGGCCGCTGACTCGTCGACAAAAAATGTCGTAGACGGATGACGCTGTAGAAACGTGGCCGCGACATCGCGATCGATTTCACCTTCGACAGCGCGCTTGACGACGCCGGCCTTGTGCTCGCCGGTCGCCAAAATGGCGATCTCGCGCGCGGCGAGAATTGTCGCGATGCCCATCGTGATCGCTTCGCGCGGCACATTCTCTTCGCCGAAAAAATCAGCGGCGGCATCGCGACGCGTAACGTGGTCGAGATGGATCATGCGGGTGCGACTCGTTTCACCCGAGCCGGGTTCGTTGAAGCCGATGTGCCCTGTCTTGCCGATGCCGAGCAGCTGGAAGTCGATTCCGCCCGCCGCGACGATCGCTTCTTCGTAGGCGCGGCAGGCACTTTCCACATCGGCGCGCGGTGTGGTGCCGCTCAGGAGATTCACATTCTCCGGATCGATGTCGACATGCGAGAAAAGATTCTCCCACATGAATCGATGGTACGAATGAATACTCTCCGTCGGCATCGGCCAGTATTCGTCGAGATTGAACGTGACGACGTTCGCGAAACTGAGCTGCTCTTCGCGATGCAGACGAATCAGTTCCCGATAAACGCCGATGGGTGTGGAGCCCGTGGCGAGACCGAGGACGAGTTTGCGGCCGTCGGCCGCGCGTTCCCGAATGAGGTTGGCAATGCGTCCGGCAACAATGCGAGCAATCGCTTCGTGGTCGTGGACGATGACGGTGGGGATCCGCTCGCGGGCGCGAAGCGCCGTGTCTGGGAGCGGGGCAGGTGAGGCCTCGATACGCAGAGGCCCGCGACTCAGATCGAGGGCGCGGGCCTGCTGCGACTGCGAGGGCTCCGGTGTGCTGGTGGCCTGGGAACTCATCTTGATGCTGGGGAAGAGGGCACCGCAGTCGGCGCCGTCGAGGTCAGGCGGAGAAGGAGCTTCCGCAGCCGCAGCCGCCCGTGGAATTCGGATTCTTGAAAGTGAAGCCAGAACCCTGCATGGACGTCACGTAGTCGATCACGGTCCCGCTGAGGTACTGCGCCGAAAACGGGTCGACAAACACCTTGAACCCATCATGCTCGACGATGAGATCGTCTTCTGCACTCTTGTCTTCGATGACGAGCCCGTATTTGAAGCCGCTGCAGCCACCCGGCATCACCGAAACGCGAAGGCCACCCTGTTCGGCGGTCACGCCTTCGGCGTCCATGAACTTCAGGACTTCGGTCCCGGCAACCGGCGTAATGACGACCATGACTTCTGGCTGCTGCATCGTGCTCATTGCTGCCCTCCGAAACGGCCGATCGTTGCATCGGCCTGATGGAACGCGTCGCTGCCCGCTACCGCACCACGCGGTGACTCGGCTTTGCGACGTCGTATCATACTACCCAAGATATTAGCGACTTGTTCGTTCCCCTTCAAGAAACAGCGACCGCTCAACGCGAGCCGGCAGGGGCCATCCCGGTCCCGCTCGCGCCGAGCGCCGCCAGCGCCGCGTCGGCAACCGCCACGCGCACTCGACTGATCTTGAGGTTTGTCCGCGTTGGATTCACCCGATTCGTGAGCAGGAGGACAAAAACGTCCTGCCGGGGGTCCATCCAAAGCGAAGTACCGGTAAATCCCGTGTGACCGAACGCCGCACTCGAGAAACGGTGTCCTGCGGAGTTTCCGCCCGTCGGGGTTTCCCAGCCGAGTGCCCGCCGCGAAACGGTCGTGTCTTGTGCGTGGGTGAACTCGGCGATCGTCGCCGCGTCGAATACCCGCACGCCGTCGAGCGACCCGCCACTCAGGTACATCCGCGCAAAGCGGCTCAGATCACGTCCGCTGGAGAAAAGGCCGGCGTGTCCCGAGACCCCGCCAACCCGGGCCGCGTTCTCGTCGTGCACTTCGCCCCGAAGCTTCCGTTGGCGCCAAGGATCCTGCTCGGTCGGAGCGATCCGGGGCTTCCAGTCGGCGGGCGGCAGATAGCGGGTGTCGCGCATGCCAAGCGGCGAGAAGACATGCTCGACATCGTACTGCGCCAACGGCTGTCCCGACACTCGCTCGACCAGCTTGCCGAGCAGCATGAAGCCAAGATCGCTGTAAAGGAAACGCTTTCCGGGGACGGTGTCGGGGGACGTCGCAAAGAGCTGTTGAAGCGCTTCGTCTGCGGTGGTGGCTTCCTTGTAAAACGGGCGCCACGCCGGTAGCCCGGCGGAATGTGTCATGAGTTGACGCACCGTGATGCGCGACGTGCCTGGCGCTTTCCAGTCGGGGAGGTACTGCACGACCGGCGAGTCGAGAGCGACGCGCTTGGAGCCGACCAGTTGCAACATCGCCGACGTCGTCCCGATCACTTTGGTCAGCGACGCGAGATCCCAAACGGTAGTCGCGCTTGGTCGCGTGCCGTCAGCAACGTCCAATTGGCCGACGCTGTATTCGATGAGCACACCGGCCGCATTGCCGACGGCGACGTAGGCGCCCGGAAACGCGCTGTCCGCAATCGCGCGGTCGAGGGCGGCGTGCACGCTGTCGCGCAGCGCGGCGACCCGCGCGGCCGGCACGCCGGATGATGCGCCTGTTGTGGCGGGCGCCCCAGCCGCTTTGGCACGTGCACAGCCGTACACGCCGAACACGAGTGGTGCGACGAGTGCCGCCGATATGACGCCTGAGTTACGACGAAGTGTGGCGTTCATGGCGTCCCCTTCACATCGCGCATCAGACCATCTCCTCGTGTGAAGTAGCCGGGCAGTGACACCGGAATGTGGCCGGTGATTGCGGCCGCCCCGAAAAGCGCGCGGGCCGCGGCGCGTTCGAGTGCTTCGCCGCGACCGTAGGTGACCATATACGACGAAATTTGCGGAAACTGTCGCAGCTGATAGGGATTGCCGCCAGCCACGACGACCAATTTTCCGGTCGCGGACAGTCGCGCCAGGAACGCGGCGATTTGCGCGGGGATAGCGAGACGTCCTTCGCCTTCGAGCGTACGGGTGTAGCTGTAGACGACGACCCGATCAACGCGTTGCGCATCGCGCACCAGAGTGTCGAGTTCTGCATCGGTTGCATGCGGCGAGAGGCGCACACTGCGGACGCGGGCACCTTGCGCGCGAATCTCGGAGACGAAGTTGGTGCCGGCAATCACTTCTGCGTCGGCAGCATAGGTGAGTGCCAGCACGCTCGAGGTACGAGCGATCGGCACCAGCGCCGCGCTGTCGCGCAGGAGTGTGATTGCGCGCTGTGCAATGGCGTTGGACGTTGCCCAGTGCGCCGGCGTCGCGACCGAGTCACGCAGGTTCTCCAGCGACACGATCGGGTGCGCAACCGCGCCGGTTCGCAACTTCAGTTCCAGAATGCGGCGCACACTCGCATCGATACGCGCTGCGGGAAGGCGGCCGGATTGGACGGCGGCGACGACGGCATCGATGGCCTTGGCCACATTGGGCGGCATGAGCAGAATGTCGTTCCCCGCTTCAATCGCACGCACTGAGCTTTCGTCGATTCCGTACCCCTTCGCGAGGCCTTCCATCGTCATCGCGTCGGTGAAGGTCACGCCGCGAAACGCGAGCGAGTCTCGCAGCAATCCACTCATGATGCGCGGTGAAAGCGTCGCGGGCACACTGTCGCCGTAGGCCTTCGGCAGTGCGATGTGCGCCGTCATCATACCGGCGATTCCCCCTTTGATCGTCGCAGCGAATGGCAGCAACTCAACGGTGTCCAGGCGCGCGCGCGGCACGTCAATCACCGGCAATCCAAGATGCGAATCGGTGTCAGTATCTCCGTGTCCCGGAAAGTGCTTGGCCGTTGCGGCAACGCCGGTTGACTGGATGCCGCGCACGAATGCGGCCGCCATCTGCGCGACGGCATGCGGCTCTTCGCCAAATGAGCGCGTGTTGATGACGGGATTACTTGGATTGTTGTTGACGTCCACCACTGGCGCGAACGCCATGTGAATACCGATTGCGCGTGCCTCGATTCCCGTCACCCGGCCGGCCGCCTCAGCATCCTCCGCGCGTCCCGTTGCGCCGATCGCCATGTTACTCGGCAGGACCGTCGCCGCCCCGGCGCTCGGGTATGCAGCAGAAAAGAAGCCGCCTTCGAGTCGCCCCAATCCTGGTTCGATATCGCTACCAACCAGCAGCGGCACCTTGGCGCGTTGCTGGAGATAGTTCACCTTTGCGGCGACTTCGATCGGCGAGCCGAGCGACATTACAAGGCCGCCGACACCATCGCGCTGGACTTGTTCGACGATCTTGAGAAAGCCCGGTTCGCGTGCGTTCGTGAAGTCACCAAGCACCCAGATCATCACCATCTGCGCAACGCGCTCGCGGAGCGTCAGGGTGGCGAGGGTACTGTCGATCCATCGACGGTGTGCCGCCGGTAGGGGAACTGATGGATCGACCGACAGCGCTTGCGGCGCCGAGTTGACGGGCACTACGGAGCGCGCGGTCATCGGTGGCGCGGCAGTTGCACAACCGAGTAGAGACGCAGACACTATCGCACTCAGGACAAGAGCGCGGGCGACTGGACGGAACGGAGCCCGCAGGTAGGGGCGCCGGAAGGTGACGTGTTCGCCGACATGCAGGTCCTGCGCGCCGTGGCGGTGTGCAGGTATCATTTGGAGGAGTGCGTGAAGCATCTCGAAGACAGGCGGGTTGGGGCTACAGTGAAGCGCGGTCTGCTGGTGGGCGTCATTGGCGCAGCGCTGACGATTGGTGTTTACGCGTGCGGCGGCAACAGCCCCCCGGACAATCGACCGGTCCCGGAAGAGGGGCCGGACGGTATGCCGCTGCGCGTGAATCGACGCGTGCGCCCCGGCATCTCCGTGCTCATGGACGATAGCATCAAGCTCGTCGCGGGCAAGCGCGTTGCGCTGGTCACGAATCAGACCGGGATCGACGAACGCGGCCGACGGACCATCGATCTGCTCTCCAGCGACCCGCGGGCGACCAAGGCCGATGTCAAGCTGATTCGCCTCTTTTCGCCCGAACACGGCATCAAAGGCGCGCTTGATCACGAGAATGTCTCGGACGACAAGGACGAGAAGACCGGACTGCCGATCTTTTCGCTCTATCAGAGCACGACGGTCGCGCCACCGGACAGCCTGCTCAAGGATATCGACGTCATCGTGGTCGACCTGCAGGACATCGGTACGCGCACCTGGACGTACGTGGGTGTGATGCTCTACACGATGCGCGCCGGAGCGCGTCGCGGCATTCCGGTGCTGGTGCTCGATCGACCGAATCCGCTGTCGGGAACCCGCGTCGAAGGTGCATTGCTCGATTCGGCGCTCGCCAACCCCGAAGAGTCCACCGCAGCGCGAGCGGCAAACGGGTTTGCGCTCTATCCAATGCCGCTGCGACACGGGCTGACGATGGGCGAAATGGCGCGCCTCTTCCAGTCGCAGTTCAAGCTGTCGACCAGGCTGACCGTTGTGCCCATGCAGTACTGGCGGCGTTCGATGTGGTTTGATCAGACCGGGCTGCCGTGGGTCAAGCCGTCGCCCAATCTCCCAAACCAGACCAGTGCGCTGCTCTATCCCGCCCTGGTGCCGTTTGAGGCGACGAATGTCTCGGTCGGACGCGGCACCAACGATCCGTTTCAGCGCATCGGTGCGCCCTGGCTGCGTGCGGATACGCTGGCGCGGCTGCTCGAAGATCTGTCCCTCACCGGCGTGCGCTTTCGCTCGGAGAAGTTCACGCCGCAGCAGCCGGGCGATAACAAGTACAACGGCAAGTCGATCCCGGGCATCCGGATCGAAGTCACAAACCGCGACCTGGTGCAGCCCGCGCGCGTCGGTGCGGCGTTGCTTTGGGCGCTGGCACGGCTCAATCGCGACTCACTCAAGATCACCGATCGCGGCTTCGATCAGCGGCTGGGCGCGGCACGTGTACGCGAGGCCATCCTTGGAGGTGCAGATCCGGACGCCGTCATGGACCGCCAATTACCCGGCGTCGTTGCGTTTGAGCGCGACGTACGACGCTTTCATCTCTACCGTTGACGAGCGGCAAGTCCTAGGTTTCCGAGGCTAAACCTTGCGCGGTTGGACGGTTCGTCCGGCCGTTCGTTCGGACGGCCAGTCAGCCGTCCGAATGCGCTTCCGGTCCTAACTTTCCAGCGTCAGTCCAGATGCAAGCTCTTTGGAGCGCGATCCAGCGCGGCTACCTGCGGCTCATCGAGCCCGTGGCTGACTGGCTCGTGCGCCGCCGTGTCCATCCCAATACGATCACCACGATCGGCACCATCTGCACGATCATTGCGGGTGGTATCTTCGCGAGTGGTCACATCCGCACCGCAGGATGGTTCTTCGGATTGACGGCGCTGTTTGATGTGCTCGATGGCAACGTCGCTCGGCGCACAGGGACGAGCACGGTCTTCGGCGCCTTCTACGACTCCACGCTTGACCGTGTGGCAGACGGGGCAGTGCTTGGCGGACTGGTCGTCTTTTACGCGATCAACCCTGTGCATCAGAGCGATGTGATGCTCGTGATCACGCTCGCCGGCTTGATCGGCACCTTCCTTACATCGTACACCCGCGCCCGGGCCGAAGGTCTCGGGCTGGATGCAAAAGTCGGGTTATTGCAGCGGCCGGAACGGGTCACGCTGCTCTCGGCACCACAAGCCTTCTTCGGCCTCGCACTCAACGGTTGGGTGTTGGCTTTCATCGTTACGCTGCTCTCGGTGACCGCATGGATCACGGCAGTGCAGCGCATGCTGTACGTCTATCGCACGACTTCCCAGGGAGAGTCAACGCAGTGACCGATACGTCCCGCACTACCGGCCCGTCCGTCAAGCCTGCTGAAGGCAAGCTCGCCATCTTCACGCCCGGTCTTGGCGCGGTCTCCACGACCTTCATGGCTGGCGTGGAGCGCGTTCGTCGCGGCCTTTCGACGCCCATCGGATCGCTCACGCAGATGGCAACGATTCGACTCGGCAAGCGCACCGAGGCGCGCAGCCCGTACATCCGGGATTTTGTGCCGCTGGCGTCGCTCAATGACATTGTTTTCGCGGCATGGGACCCGTTCCATGACGACGCATTCACCGCGGCTACCAAGGCCGGCGTGCTCGAAAAGTCCGATCTCGAGCCGATCGCCGAGTTCCTCAAGAATATCAAGCCGATGCCGGCTGTGTTCGAGACGCACTACGTGACGCGGATCAGCGCGACGAACGTGAAGACCGGGAAGAACAAACGCGATCTCGCCGAACAGCTGCGCGCGGACATTCGCAACTTCATGTCGGCCAACGGTGCGACGCGCGGTGCCATGGTGTGGTGTGGTTCGACCGAGATTTACATCAAGGCCGGCCCGCAGCATCAGACGATCGAAGCGTTCGAGAAGGCGATGGAGGAGAACGATATTGCGATCGCGCCGAGCATGTTGTACGCGTACGCGGCCATCATGGAAGGGATTCCGTACTGCAACGGTGCGCCCAATCTCTCCGCCGATTTCCCGGCTCTTATCGAGCTCGCGAACCAGAAGGGCGTCCCCATTTCGGGGAAGGATTTCAAGACCGGTCAGACGTGGATGAAGACCGTCATTGCCCCGGGGCTCAAGGCGCGCATGCTGGGGCTCGAAGGCTGGTACTCCACAAACATTCTCGGCAATCGCGACGGGGAAGTGCTCGACGATCCGGCCTCGTTCAAGACGAAGGAAGAATCGAAGCTGAGCGTGTTGCATACGATCCTGCAGCCGGAGAAGTATCCGGACCTCTACAAGGGCTTCGCGCACGTCGTGCGCATCAACTACTACCCGCCGCGCGGCGACAACAAGGAAGGCTGGGACAACATCGACATCTTCGGGTGGATGGGCTACCCGATGCAGATCAAGGTGAACTTCCTCTGCCGCGACTCGATCCTCGCCGCGCCGATCGCACTCGACCTCGCGCTGTTCTCCGACCTCGCGCAACGGGCCGGGATGAAGGGCGTGCAGGAATGGCTCTCGTTCTACTACAAGAGCCCGATGTCGACGCAGCCGTCGCTGCTCCCCGAACATGACCTGTTCATCCAGCAGACGAAGCTGAAGAACACGCTCCGCCAGATGATGGGTGAGGAGCACGTCACGCACGTCGACGAGTAGGACGCCTGACGTGTTCGCCCGCCGTCGCGCTGCTGCAGTTCTCTTCTCGCTCCTCGCCGTGTCGTTGCTCGCGCTGGCGGCGAGCTGCACAGGCAGCGCGCGCCCGCTGCAGATCCGCACATTCTCCGAGCACTTCGAGTTCCGCATCAGCTCCGACCCGATGCCCCCGCGGGCGCGCGAGAGCACGATCTACCGTGTGACCGTGATCGACAAGGAGAACGGGCGGCCGGTGGAGGGTGGCGAGGGTCGGATCTTCGCGAACAACGAGGCAGGAACGAGCACGTGGGATTCATTCCAGCCCGCACCAGAGGTCGGCACGTACACCGCGAAGCTGCGCTACGTGACCGCCGAACAGTGGGCGGTCGGGATGGAGTTCCGCCGGGACACGCTTCCCGGGACCAAGATCGAGCGCGCCACCGACTGGCAGCAGGAAGTCGGCGCCGCCACCGCTGAACACTAGGACGATTCGCACAGGGCAATCCAGGTCAGATGCGTCACTTCTATCGCAGTCACATGCCGCCCGCCGAGGTTCTGGCGATGGCCGACAAGTTCTTTCCCGAGCTCGGACTCGCCGCGGCCGCGACCGCGGTCCGCTCGCGCGCCTTTGCCGGACCGTTAGGCTCGCTGAAGGTTGCCGTCAAGGCTGAAGGCGGCCATTACACCTTCATCGAAGTCGACACCGACCAGATGGGGGAGAGCCGCCTCGATCGCAACGTGAAGCGCTTCTTCGTCGAGTGCCATCGGCGCGAGGACCCGTCGCACACGCTCGAAGCGTCGTACTGATGGCAACGCGCGCCAGAGGCGGCCGACCCGCCGCGGCGCCAGTGCTGGCGGCGCTCGATCCGGAGGTGCCGGGATCGGCCGCCGCGCTGTTGGCCCGCGAACAGAAGCTCGCGCTCTACTACTGGATGCGGCTCACCCGCTCGCTCGAGGAGCGGCTGGTCAACCTCTACCGCCAGACAAAAGTCGTCGGCGGGCTGTTCCGATCGTTAGGCCAGGAGGCCGACGCGGTCGGCAGCGCCTTCGCGCTCGACAAGTCGAAGGGCGACATCCTCTCGCCGCTCATCCGCAATATGGGCGCGATGCTCGTCCGCGGCGCCGAGCCGACGGAGATCGTTCGCCAATACATGGCGAAGGGTGACTCACCGACGCGCGGTCGCGAGCTGAACATTCACTTCGGCGGTCCGGAGCGAGGCTTCATCGGACAGATCTCGCACCTCGGCGACATGGTCCCCGTGATGGCCGGGGTGACGCTGTCGTTCCGGATGCGCGGCCAGGATCGCGTCGGACTTGTGTACATCGGTGACGGCGCGACATCGACGGGCGCATTCCACGAGGGGATCAACTTCGCGGCGGTGCAGCGCTGCCCGCTCGTCGTGATCATCGAGAACAACGGCTACGCCTACTCGACGCCGACCTGGAAGCAGACCGCCGCCAAACAGTTCGTCGACAAGGCCGCTGGCTATGGAATTCCCGGCGAGCGCGCTGACGGCAACGACGTGATCGCGACCTACGACGTGACCAAGCGTGCCGTCGAGCGAGCGCGCCGCGGTGGCGGTGTCACGCTGATCGAGCTGATGACGTACCGACGGAAGGGCCACGCCGAACATGACAACCAGTCATACGTGCCTGACGGCGAGATCGCGACGTGGGAGACGAACAACGATCCGCTGGCGCGATACGTCAGGCAGCTCACCGATCTCGTTGGCGCAACTGGTGCGGAGTTAGCGGCGATCGATGCACGCGTGTTGCAGGAAATCGACACGGCGACCGATGTCGCCGAGCAGTCACCCATGCCCGAGCCGACGGACGCACTGGTCGGCATTTACGACGAGCCGAAGACCGTTGAGCCGCTCTGGTTTCGCAGCGGCGTGAAGAGCGCGGTCGAGAAGAACGAGCGACCGGCGGGGTGG
>JBKJTE010000214.1:0-7867 GCA_046590495.1 Gemmatimonas sp.
CTGCACGTTGCACCCGACGCACCCGAAAGCGCGATATGTTTCGTCGCGCAGATAGTCGGAGACCGCGCTGACTGCGTCCGACTTCTCAATTGAGAAGCGCGTGATTGTGTAGAACGAGCGCTCCTGCCCGACGATGGTGATGTCGGTTCCGTGCAGCGTCGTCACAACTTTCACGTCACTGTTGCCTTCGCGCAGCATCTCTCGCGCAATCCAGGCACTCGTTGCGTGCGGAATTGCATAGTGACAGTGCAGAATATCGAGCTGATGATCGCGCACGACCTCGTGCATCCGCACCGCCAGTGCGAGATCGTACGGCGGATACTCAAAGAGCGGATACCGCCCGACGTCCACTTCGTGGAACCAGACCCGTGGCAGGAAACTCGGCAGGCGAAACGGCTGCTGGTAGGTGATGGCATGGACTTCGTGCCCGCGTTCGGCCAGTGCGATGCCCAGTTCGGTCGCAACGGCGCCCGAGCCACCGTATGTCGGGTAACAGGTGATGCCGATCTTCACGCGGCCTCCGGAATGCTGGCGTCCCACCATGCCAGCGCCCGAGTAGTCGCTTCGGGCTCGTCAGGGTTCAGGTGTGTCACAGTTCCGTCCTGCAGTTGATGCCGGCACCACGTACGCTGCCGCTTCGCGTACTGTCGCGTCTCGATGATCACACGTTCGATCACAGCGTCACGGGTCATGGTGCCTTCGAGACCAGCGCGAATGGTGCCATAGCCACTGGCGTTCCACGCCGGCGCATCGGGTGGGAGGGTGCGCATCAAGCGAGCGACTTCATCAAACCAGCCGACATCGACCATCGCATGAACGCGCGCGCGAATGCGCTCGGCCAGCGGCGGTCCCGGATCGACGACAAGATAGTGGACGGGGCGCGCGGCCGTTGTCACTGTCGTGTCATTGCTACCGGCCGTATGCTCGCCCGTTCCCTGTTGCACATCACTCAGTCGCACGCCCGCGAGGAGCGCAGTCTCGATCGCCCGCTGGTGCTGGGTGCGGCCCAAGTGCGAGCGCGCGGGATCAAGACGTTCGCACCACCGTTGAACTTCAGCTGAATCGAGTGTCGTGAGCCACTGTTCCAATTTGCGTCGGCGGTCACCGTCGAGCGCAGGCATCGCGTCCAACGGCGAGACGAGCGCGCGCACGTAGAAACCCGTTCCTCCAACGATCACCGGCGGGGTGTGGGCGACCTCCGCCTCTGCCATCCAGCGTTCCGCGTCACGCGCCCAAGCGTGCGCCGAATAGCGCTCGGTCGGTCGCACGAAATCGAGCCCGTAGTGCGGCACACGCGCGCGTTCATCCACGGACGGCTTCGCCGTTCCGATATCGAAGCCCGTGTACAGCTGACGCGAATCCGCGCTGACAATTGCGAGCCCGCGGGCTTCGGCGAGTTGCATCGCGACTGTCGACTTACCAGCAGCGGTTGGCCCGATGATCACCCGGAGCGGCGTCCGCCAGTTCACCATCGTGACGCGCCCCCGTGCATCTCGCCGCGCGTCACTTGCGACCGAAGCGGCGATCGAGTTCATCCCACGACAGCCGAACGATCGTCGAACGACCATGCACGTCGTGCGCGGGCAATTTTGTTTCGGCGAGTGCGATGAACAGTGCGCGCATTTCACCTGGAGAGAGTGCGTCTCCTGCTTTGATCGCCGCCTTGCATGCGAACGTTGCAGCAAGTCGCTCGTGTCGCTTGGCGTCGCCAGGGGACCGATCGCCGGTCAGTGCCGCGAGCGTTTCACGCAAACACCGTTCAGCGTCAAATCGTGGATGCGGCATGGGCACAGCGTTCACAAGCAACGTGTGGCCACCAAAGCCTTCGATCTCGAAGCCCAGCGCGGTGAACGATGCCTGATTCACTTCGAACGCTTCGGCTTCGGCAGGACCGAGATGCAACGTGAGCGGAAAAAGCAAACGCTGCGAGGGAGCCTCACCGCGATCAAGAACGCCCATGAACTGCTCGTAGAGCACGCGTTCGTGCGCCGAATGCTGATCGATGAGTACAACACCTTCGTCGCGTTCGAAGAGCAGATAGGTGCGCTTGAGCTGCAGCAGTGGCGGTACGACGAACGGTTCGTCGTCAGTTTCCTCCTGTTCCGTGGGGCGCGACTCCCACGGTGCAGATGACGGCGCGGACGTGTCGCCACGTGCGACGACATCGATCGCGCCGTCGCCCGAATCACTCGTCGCGAACAGCCCTTCCCGTGTTGGCGACGCGCGTAACGCCGACGAATCGAGCGAGTGATCGTCGCTACGCCAACCTGGCACGGTGCCCGGTGCGTATGTACGCCAGCCAATCCCGGCACTCGCATCAAAAACGCCGAGCGCACGTCGTACCGCTTGCTCGACGGCGCGCTCGACTGGCCAACGATCGCGCAGACGTACTTCCGATTTGGCCGGATGCACATTCACGTCAACGCTGTCGGCCGGCACGTGCACCTGCAGCACGACCGAGGGGCGCAATCCAGAAGGCAACGTGGAGCGATATGCTGCTTCAGCGGCGCGAATCAGACCATGATCGCGCACGACCCGGCCGTTGATGATCAGCAGAATGCGTCGCGTGCCGTTGCCGACATCGGCGGGACGTTCAGCCAGTCCGGAAACGTGGATAGGCCCCTGCACATCGTCGACGCTGACGAATCGCTCGATTTCGCGATGTCCCCAGAGCGCGCCGAGTCGCGTGCGCAAACTGTCGGCCGCAGGAAGATCGAGCATCAACTTGCCGTCGTGTCGCACAGTGAAGTGCACATCGCGACGCAGCGCGCCGATCTGTTGCATCGTGTCGGCGATACCACGCCACTCCGAGCGCGCACTGCGCAAAAATTTCTGGCGCGCCGGCGTGTTGTAGAACAGGCGATTGACGGTGACAGTGGTCCCGCGTCGACGGGCGATTGCGCTGGTGCCAATCACCGCCCCCGCGGCAGCCCGCACATGCGTTCCAACACCATCGTCCGACGCCGTTTCGATCTCGAGTTCAGACACGGACGCGATCGCGGGCAACGCTTCCCCACGAAAACCGAAGCTGCGCACACCCACCAACTGCTCGGCAGACGTGATCTTGGATGTCGCGTGGCGTTCGAGGGCGAGCAGTGCATCACTCGCGTCCATTCCGGAGCCGTCGTCGGCAATACGAATCAGCGCAATGCCGCCCTGCTCGATGGTGATATCAATGGTCGTCGCGCCCGCGTCGAGCGCATTCTCGACCAACTCTTTCACCACAGACGCGGGCCGTTCGACCACTTCGCCCGCGGCGATCTGGTCGGCGACAGCGCTCGGTAGAATGGCGATGCGTCCCATCCCGAAGCCTACTGGCTCGGCGTGCTGTCGAGCAATGCGGCGACGCGATCTTCAGGCAGCCAGCCGAGTCGACCGTCGGCGTGGCGAACGCGCTCCCAACCGTCGCGGGTGTCGACGATGCGAACAACGTCACCGGTGGTGACGCCACCCATCGCATCGGCGTCGGAGCCTGGCGCAACGTGCATCGTCTCGGGACGGATCACAACCGCGAGACCCGCGGGACTGAGCAGGTCGCGACCCCACCAGGCAGCGCCACCCGTCGCGAGGCCGGCAACCACCAATGTGATCGCACCATTTCTGAGCAGCGGATAATGCGCGGTCCGCGTCGCCGGCGCACGACTCAGATGTACGGCGAGCATCAGCCATCCGAGCAGCCACGCACTGACAGCAATCGCAAAGAGGATCGGCACGGGCACCATCGGCACATCGGCGAGTCCACCGCGTGCGCCCGATGGCAACAGGGCCAACCGTTCCTGCAGCGACGCATCGAGCGGATCGATTCGCGCGGCACGCTGCCATCCGACGACCGCGTGAACCGTGTCACCAGCAGCCCAGGCCGCAGTGCCCCAGTTGGACAGCGCATCGGGATCGTTCGGATTGCTTCGTGCGAGAGCGCTGAACAACTCAGTTGCCCGCGTGAACATGCGATGTTGATACGCGTCGGCCGCACGCGAGAACAGCTCCGCGCGTGCTTCGCGCGGAGACGATGTCGGACTTCCATCCGGATGTGTGACTGTAATTCCGATCTCCGCGCCACGCTTGGGAGGCTGCGCGCCGAGTGACGTGGCGCGCGCACCCAACATGACGAAGACGAGTGCAACACCGATGTGCATTGCCAGTCGATCGGGCGGGAGCGAACCACCGGACTTCACGGCCTCGCTGTCGACGGCCGCATACAGTTCGGCGCCCAGGCGCGTCCAGTTGCCCGCTGACCCCTGCGCGGCTGTTGACGTCAGCACAATGGGCGCATCTGCCGCGACGTCGACTATTGGCGAGAATGCAAGCGCATCCAGGTCGTCGAGAAAGCGAACGACGCGTTCGGTTGTATCACGTGTGACGCCCCGGCGTCGCAGCACGCGACGAATCTGTCGTTGGGCCACAAATTCACTCGGCGCGACACGCAACCGATCGGCGAGCGCGGTATGCATAGTCCGCCGAACGGTGCGCACGTCCGTCGACGCGTCAGCACCGCGCCCGAAGAGTTGCGCCAATTTCTGTCGCGGATCGAGAGTCTTGGACGTCCGCAACGTGCGGCGACCGACAACGCGGCGGCGCACGCCGAGTGCGAGTGCCGGGAGCGGCGCAAAGAGACAGAGCGCAAGCGCGGAAAGCGGAAGCGCGCCGGTTTTGGAGAGCAGCGATCGCAGCGCGCTTGCGCTCGCTCCCGGATCGCGCAGCGGGAGCAGTGACGTGCTCTCCCCTTCTTCCGAGGTCACCAGTACGCCGGGACGCACATCGAGTGCGAAGGTCGCTGCTTGTGCGTCGGCGAAGCGCGCGAGGTACGGATCGAAATAGCTGTAGTGCATCGTGGGAATCTCGACGCGACCCTCGCGCGACGGCGTGAGAATCCAGTCGAACTCTTTGACGCCGCGAACGAGCGGTCCGGACGTGTCGACACGCACGCGTTCAGTGGCCGGTACAGCGCTCGCCCAGGCGATCTCGAGTTGCGGACGCGGCAACAACTTCACGTTGCCAATGCCTTGCACGCGCAGCGTGAACACAAGTGGGTCGCCTACGCGGGCCGAAGCTGTATCGAGGCGCGAAGTCGCTGTGAAGACGCCGACCGCGCCCGAATAGTTCAGCGGTCGCCCTTCGGTCGGAATTGCCCGAACCACGAGCTGGGCGCTTTCGGCGCGCACGACATACTTCTCTTCGCGGCTGAAATAGCTCGACGACTGCGGCAGTGCGTAGGTGAGTTGCGGCGCGGGCACTGAGAGCGGTCCAGACGCAACAGGAAACATCGCACGCTGAAACACATGTGCTTCGTACACTCCGCCGCTCATTGCGCGCGGTGCGACGCGAGTTGGCGTGCCCAGTTCGTAGGCGAGCAGCCCGCGCAGTTCGGGCGGCAGAAACTCGGGGTTACGTCGCAGTCGTGCGCGCGCGTCTGCGTTGAGGAACACGGCGACCTGATATGTCGCTTGTTGACCGACATAGAGTGTTTCCGGAAACGCGGCCGCATGAAAGTCGATTGCCTTTCGGCCATCCAAGCGCACGCGATCCAGAATCTTTGTGGGCCCGACCTGAGCCTGCCCGACTGAAACGCTCGCGCTCATTACGCCAACGACAACCGCGACGAGCACACAGTACGTTCGTTGCAACGGGCGCGCGATCACCAGTCCTTCCCGCCGGGAGGCGTGCGTCCAAGCTTCTGCTTGCGACCCTGCACGTCCCGCTCTTCGCGCGCGGCACTGTTCAGCAGCGCTTCGGCCTGACGTTGGTCGAGGCCGCCCTGCCCCTGCGGCTGCGGCGCTTGCGGGTTCTGCTGATCTCCTCCGCCACCACCGCCGCCACCACTCTGTGGAGGCGGATGGCGCAGCGCGAGTTCGTAATTCCACTTGGCGTCTTGGTCGTCAGGTCGCGCGCTGAGATAAGCGCGGTACGCAGCGCGCGCAGCAGCAAGCGCTTGCTCCGCTTCCTTGTTGTCGGGAACTCGACCGGTCTTGAGTGCTGCAAGTCCGGCATTGAATCGCGCACGCATCCGCACTTCGCCGTCAGCAACACGACGCACGGCTTCGAGCAGTTCGCCGGCTTCGGGCAATGAATCCGCGCCGAGCAACGCAGAGCCCAGGTTGTATCGCGTGACGGCGGTGGAATCGCCCGCTTTGACCTGTGCCCTCAGTACCGCGAGCGCACCCGCGATATCGCCTTGCTCGAACAGTACCGCAGGATCCGGTTTCTCTTTGCAGCCGGTGATCAGGAGTGGCATGAGCGCCATCAATGCGAGGGCCGTGTGGCCGGGAGCGAAGCGCGCGCGACGCTGGCCGCGCGTCATGATCCACGTGTCCCAGAAAAGAACGAGCAGAGCCGGGACCAGCAGCCAGAGAAAGCGCGGCACATGATCTTCGCGCGTGTCAACCTGGCGTCGTGCCGTCCGCAGTGACCGCAGCGCTGCACGCACGCGTGTCGCCTTGTCAGATGCATCGGCAGCGATGAACGTACCACCAGCCGCTGTAGCTGCACCTTCGAGCAACTCAGGATGGTATTTGGTGATCACAACCTGCCCCTGGTCGTCGCGCTTCTCGCGGATAACACTACCGTCGACCATCGGAATCGTCGCGCCTTTTACTGACCCAAATCCGACAGTCACCAAACTCACTCCGCGCTTCCCTGCTTCTGTCGCCGCGGCTTGAATATCCTCGATCGACTCGAACGCCTCCCCGTCGCTCATCAGCACGAGTGCCCGATCGGCGCTACCATCGCTGGCAAGCAGCAGTTCTGTACCCTGACGAATTGCACGTGCAATTGAACTTCCCGCCTGCCCGACGACGTTTGGATCGAGATTGTCGAGAAACAGTTCGATCGCACCGTCATCGCCGGTAAGCGGCGTCAGAATGTAGCTGCGTCCCGCGAACGCAATCAACGCAACGCGATCCGCATGCGACATCGCACGTAGACGACGCACCTCCTGCTTCATCCGTTCCAGTCGCGACGGACGTTCATCCTGCGCCGTCATCGACAGCGATGCGTCGAGCGCGATCGCCATGTCGATACCACGCGCACTCGTTGGCCCGCGTGCCAACCCCCACCTCGGCCCGGAGAGCGCGACGCCGGCGAGCAGTGCAACGGTGATCAGTCGCGCGCTGCGCGCACCAGCGCTCACGCCACCCACACGCAGCAGTCGACGCAATGCAGATTCGTCAGCGTAGCGCGCAAGTCGATTGCTCCGCTGCCGTGAACGCGCGATGCCCAACAGGAGCACGCACAACGGCAATATGATCGCCGCGACCAACATCCACGGCATATCAAACACAAGGTCCGGGAGTCTGCTCATGGCAAGACGCCTCGGCGCGCGAGCAAGAGCAACTCGAAGAGCAGCGCACCAAGCCCAACGGCGAGCGGCCACCGAAAACGCTCGGTGTAACGGATGAATGAGCGCGACTCGACGATTGATCGTTCAAGCGTGTCGATCTGTTCGTAGATCCGCTGCAACGCTTCACCATCACGCGCCCGGAAGTAACGACCACCCGTACTCGTCGCGATTTCCGTCAGCAACGGCTCGTCAATTTTCACTGGACGATTTTCGTAGCGCAGTCCGAACAGCCCGCGGCCCACCGGCACCGCCGCCATCCCTTCTGTACCAACGCCGATCGTGTAGATGCGGATGCCGAATGCGGCAGCGGCCTGCGCAGCCGTGCGCGGGTCGATCGCGCCACGATTGTTTTCACCATCGGTGAGCACAACCATTACGCGCGAACGCCCTGGTGCGGTGCGTAAACGATTGGCCGCTGTCGCGATGGCCGTGCCGAACGCGGTGCCATCTTCCAGCTGACCGACCTGCAGATTGTCGATCGCTGCGAGGATGACGGGATAATCGGTCGTCAGCGGAACCTGGGTCAACGCT
>JBKJTE010000332.1:0-15158 GCA_046590495.1 Gemmatimonas sp.
ACCAGCGTCAGTCCCTGTCGTTCAACCGCGCCGATCATCCGGCGAATCTCCCGCCGGTGCAGGAGCAGCTTGCGCGTACGCGTGGCCTCGTGATTGAACGTGTTTCCTTGCCCGTACGCCCCGATGTGCAGGTTGAGCAGGAAGACCTCTCCGTCTTTGAGGACGCCGAATGCGTCGGTCAGGTTGGCGCGACCTTCGCGCAAGGCCTTGACCTCCGTACCGGTGAGCACGATTCCCGTCTCCCACGTGTCGAGAATCTCGTAGTCGTGCCGCGCGCGTTTGTTCCGCCCGATCACTTCGGTGGATTCGTCTTTGTCGTCGTTGGCCATGCGTTTCGGAAGTTAGCGTCGCGCGGCGCCTTCGCGCAGTCCGCGCGTTGACTTCTTCATGGCGCATCCCCTATTCTTCCCGACCCTGAGAGGAACTGCCGCACGGCGCTTGCGCCGGACGGTTTGCCGGAGTGGTGGAATTGGTAGACGCGCTGCGTTCAGGGCGCAGTGGGCGATAGCCCGTGCGAGTTCGAGTCTCGCCTCTGGCACTACCACGACAACCTGAGTCGGTTACGAACGGTGGCGATCACGACGTGCTTAGGCACTCGCCGCCCCTCTCGTTTCCGGCTCAGGTTTTGTCTTTTCTGGAGGTACGATCCGACGCACAGTGCTTGAAGTGCGCGTCGCGAGGGGGCGTCAGCCGCGCATCGCTGAGGGACGAACGTCGTCGGGGAGCGACGCAACGCCAAAGGCCGCTCGCAAGGATTCGTTCGCCTTGGCGCGAATGGCGTGAATACACTGCGTTGCGCGGGCCACGAGCTCGGGGCTGGGCTCTGCGATCCCGGCCCCGATGAGCATCACGCGACCAAGCCGCGCGGCAGGCGGTTCCGACGCTCCCCGGACGGCCAGCGCCTCGGAGTACGCACGCCACCGCGCCGACCACGTTTTGCCGGCGTTCTCGTCGCGACGAGACTCCTGCTCGGTCACGGCGGTCAGCTCGTGCGCGACATCCGACGCCGTGCGGTCGTCGAGCGCGTCCCGTTCGGCGACGATCAGCGCCAATGCACGTCGCGCAAAGGCCAGTTCGCGGACTGCCACATTCGCATCGGCGCAGACGGTAGTGAACCACTGCACATCGGCCGGCTCGGACGCCGACAGCAGTGCATGGAGATATGTGGCCGCCAGACGGCGGCGTTCCCGCGTTGCACGCCATTCACCGAGCATTCCCATCGCCCGATCAGCCCTGCAGGATCGGGAGGCTGCCAGCGCGCAGCGGCGTCTCGTGCACGAAGCTCGGCAGGCCAACGCGCTCGCGAACCACACTTTCGCCTTCAAGCAGATCGCTGAGCCTCACGCCTTCGAGCACTTCATCGATCCGCCGCTGCAGCATCTGCCAGACCGGGCGAATACTACAGGTCTCTGAATCACCGCAGCGCAGCGAGTCGACGGGATGCGAGACGCAATGGAGATCGAATGTGGTCAGCTCCGACGCCTGAATCACGTCGCGCACGGTGATCGTTTCCGCGCTACGGGCGAGGGCGTATCCGCCACGCGCGCCACGCGTGCTGCTGACGATTCCCGCGCGCCGCATGCGTAGCAGAATCTGTTCGACGTAGTCAGCCGGGAGCTTCTCTCGCGCCGCAATATCGCGACCCGTCACCGGTCCATCTTCGACTCGACGCGCCAGATGCAGGGCGCAGATCAAACCATACTCGGCCCACGTAGTGATGCGCATGGCAGAGAGTCTACGGGAACTGGAGGGGCGCGACAAGCACCGACAGGAAATTGCCGATGGATTCCACTCAGCCGCCCGCGCCAGCGGCATGCCTGCCCGAGGGCACCCCGATCTCCGTCATCTTGCGCAGATCGAGTACACCGTCGATCTCGTCCGCAGGAATCGTCTGTTCGCGCTGTACGAGTTCACGAATAAGCACGCCTTCCTTCACGGACCGCTTCGACAGCTCCGCCGCCGCGGCGTAGCCGATTTGTGGCATCAATGCCGTCGCAAGCGCCGCCGAACGTTCGACCCAGTACTCGCACATCGCTGCATTGGCCTCGATGCCGCGCACGCATTTTTCCGTGAGCACCGTGATGGCACTCGTGAGGATCTGCATCGACAGCAGAATGTTGTGCGCGATCACCGGCATCATCACGTTCAGCTCGAGCTGGCCGTGTTCAGACGAGATTGCGACCGTCGTGTCGCAACCGATCACCTGGAAGCACACCTGATTGACCATCTCCGGAATGGATGGATTGATCTTGCCCGGCATGATCGATGAGCCGGGCTGCACTGCGGGGAGTGTAATTTCGTCGAGACCGGTGCGTGGTCCCGAAACCATCAGTCGCAAGTCGCTGACAATCTTCGACAAATCGAGGGCGAGTCCACGAAGCGACGCCGAGAACGCGGCCGCGTCACCCATGCTTTGCATGAGCTGAATGCGATCGGCCCCGACCCGCAGCGTGGCGATTCCCGACGTCGCTTTGAGGTTCGTGATCATCAACGCCGGGTATCGCGGCTCGACGGTGACGCCGGTACCGACGGCGCTGCCGCCGATTCCCAGGTCATTCAGATAGTCGGCGGCTTCGAGCATGCGACGGCGGCACCGATCAAGCGATCCGGCGTACGCCGTGAACTCCTGTCCAAGGCGAATGGGCATCGCATCCTGCAGATGCGTGCGTCCGGCTTTCACAATTCCGTCAAACTCAACACCCTTGGCGTGGAGCGCATCGCGCAGCGATTCCACCGCACCAACCAACGACGGTAGTTGCCGCAGCACGGCGAGTCGAATGTTCGTCGGAATCGTGTCGTTGGTGCTCTGGGCCATGTTGACGTGATCGTTCGGATGCACGGGCGTGTAGCTGCCGCGTGTGCCGCCGAGCAGTTCGTTGGCGCGATTGGCCAGCACTTCGTTCACGTTCATGTTGTGCGACGTCCCGGCGCCGGCCTGATACGGATCGACGATGAACTGATCGCGATGCTGACCGGAGAGCACTTCATCGGCGGCGGCGATGATGGCGTCCGCACGCTGTGCGTCGAGCCGCCCAGTTTCCTTGTGTGTCAGTGCGGCCGCGCGCTTGATCCACACCTGCGCAATGACGAACGGTTCGAGTGGTCGCAGCCCACTGATCGGAAAGTTCTGCGCCGCGCGCACCGTCTGCACGCCGTAGAGCGCGTCGACAGGGACGGCGAGTTCGCCCAGTGGATCTTTCTCGATGCGGGTGTCCATGACCAGCAGTGTTGCAAGGTGTGAATGCTTCGTATCGCGCGCGTTAACTATTGCGGAAACTTGACCGTGGTATCGATCGACGTGGCGATGTGCAGGATCGTCTTGGGGTCGATCAACGTTTCGCGGGTGCGCCATCGAGTGAGGCGCAGTGAGCGGGAGGCGTTTGGCGCAGCAAGAAACGCCGTCAGCCCTGTCGCTGGAAGTTCAAACTTTCCGTCGTCCCTGAGCGAGCAGAAGATCTGTTCGTTCGGGTACTTGCTGGTTGTGGGATTGTTGTACTTGAGCGACAGCAGAATCGCCGCCGTGGTGTCGGTGCTCGTGTTCCAGGTGATGGACAGCGGCGCGCCAAATGCGGGGATCGCCACCGCGCCCGGAATCAGCGGCTCAGCCAGTCGCACCGTGATCGAAGACGACGGGAACCCCTCGCTGGCACCGGGAATATTCGCGACGACTGCGTCACCGCTGGCGTATGTGAACGGGTTGGTGAGCAGGTTCGCGTAGCGGAACAGGCCAGCTTCATAGGGAAGACTGACGGTGTTTGCGCCGATGGAGAGCGTCACCTTGTCACCAGCTTTTTTTACCCCGGTTGTGTACGTCGTCGTCGTATCGACCGCCGCATATGCACACTGATCCGTTGCCTGCAGCACGCTGCTTGGCACGGCGGCCGAAAACGCTTCGAAGAAGATCACGGTCGCGTTGGCGCTTGCGCTCGCCGCAGATGAACCGTGAGCGGTAATGTTCACGGCGCCATAGCGGTTTGGAGTCGGATTCGATTCCGTCAGCTTGGAGCACGCGGCCGCAGACGCGGTCGCCGCAATGAGCGACACGATGGCGAGCCAACGGGCGCGTAAAGGAGCAGACATCATGACCTGCCAGTGAATTGAGGAGCGAGATAGGGATTCGTGGCGAGTTCCTTCCCGATCTCGGTATAACCCCCATGACCCGGTAATACCCGAGTTTCAGGCGGCAATGTCGTCAGCCTTACCAACGAGCGGCGCATCGCGTCACGATCGCAGAACGGCAAATCCGTGCGCCCGATCGACCCTTCGAAGAGCAGGTCGCCGGAGATGCACAGACCACTCCCGATGAACGCGACGTGTCCAGGCGAATGACCGGGGAGGTGCCACACATCAAAGACAAAAGTGCCGCAGCTGACCGTGTCTCCCTCGGCGAGTTCGCGATCCGGCGGAGGCGGAGTTTCGACGTTGAGTCCGAAGCGCTGCCCCGACTCATGCGCGTGGTCGTAAAGAACGCGGTCGAGCGGATGCAGGTACACAGGCACTGGACGAACGCGAAGAATGTCCGCGACGGCACCGAGATGGTCAAAGTGCGCGTGCGTCAGCCAGATCGCCGTGAGAGTGCAACCGGTTGCGTCGACCGCAGCGAGCAACCGCTCGGCTTCTTCGCCGGGATCGATCAGCACGGCCTGGCTGGCCGACTCGTCGGCGAGCAGCCAGCAGTTTTCCTCGATAGGACCGACCGTGAACTGCTGTAAAATCATGGGAGACTCGGCGATTCAAATGGCGACGGACTATTCAAGATCGAGCACGGGTGACTCGCCAATTCCCAAGTGTGACAACCAGCGTTCAGCCTCGAGTGCCGCCATGCAACCGCTGCCAGCGGACGTGATCGCCTGACGGTAGTAATCGTCGATCACATCTCCGGCAGCGTAGACGCCGGGAACCGTCGTTTCGGTCCGCCACGGGGCCACCTTCACATAATCGAACTCGGTGAGATCGAGCTGTCCGCCCAGGAATTTGGTGTTCGGCTTGTGTCCAATGGCAACAAAGAGTCCGCCGACATCGAGCGTGCTCTCCTTGCCGGTGTGTGAATCTGCAAGCTGGAGGCCGGTGATCTCGTGCTCGCCGAGTACGTCAGTGACCTGTGTGTTCCAGAGCACGCGGATTTTGGGATGTGCGAGCACCCGATTGGCCATCACTTTTGACGCGCGGAACGTGTCGCGCCGATGAATGATCACGACTTCGGATCCGAACTTCGTGAGATACATCGCTTCTTCCATCGCCGTGTCACCACCGCCAACGACGGCGAGCACCTTGTTGCGGTAGAACGGAATCGCACCGTCGCAGACGGCGCATGCAGAGACACCGCCGCCCGATTTTGCGAGACGAAGTTCGTTCGGCAATCCGAGCCACGTCGCAGCAGCGCCCGTGGCGACAATCACGGTGTGCGCAAAAACCGGCTCACTGTAATTTGGCGCAATCATGAACGGCTTGACCGCGAGATTGACGTGCTTCACCAGTTCCGACACCACGCGGGTGCCATGATGCACGGCCTGCGCCTTCATGCGATCCATCAGATCAGGTCCACTGATCGCTTCAGCGAACCCAGGGAAATTCTCGATGTCGGTGGTGAGCATAAGCTGCCCGCCCGGGAGCTCAGTCCCGACGGGCTCACCTTCAAAAACGATGGGCGAAAGATTCGCGCGCGACGCATAAATCGCAGCGGTCCAGGCCGCGGGGCCGGAACCGATGATAACGACGTTTTCAGTGCGTGCTGGAAGCATTGGTCTGTATTGCGTCAGTGAAGCGGTGATATGACCGACGATGAAGTCGTAGCGGAAGCGGAAAGTATTGTCGCTTCAGGAGACAGCGAGAACGCCGAGCGCGCCGTGGCAGTGCGAAACCGTTCCGACGAGCACCGATACCGGTGACGTATCTCCCCAGACGGCGATCCGTTCATCAGCGTGTGCAATCGCGGCGGCGTCAACCATCCCGACGCCATACGTCCGATGTACGCAGTGAAAGATAACCGGACCTCGCAACGGGAGCTGTTTTGAGTCTTCTGCTCGCGTCTCCGCAGCAAGGTCCGCGACGTAGGCCTCGAGTGCCGGTGGCATGCTCCAATTGCGCTCTCCGCGCGTCGCCGGACAGTGCGCCGGTTCGATGCAATTCACCGGGCACATCCACGTCGCGAAGCTGACATAGTGGCGACCGTCAGGCGCTGCGCGCTCCCACGGCATGTTCGGAATCCTGGGGAGCGGATCGACCTGAGTGGTGCGATGGGGCCAGCGACTCTGCGCGCGATCAATCAGCCAGTCGAGACAGAGGTGTGGCATGAGTGGCGACGGCACCAGCGCGTCACGTTGCAATGCCGCCGACCCAACACTCAGCCACTTGGCCATGTATTCGCGCCACGTCGTGCTGACCACGCGCAAGGGCAGTCCGTCATATGCGCCAGTCGGCAGGCGCTGCACAACGAGACAGTTCGGATTTCGATCGACGACGATGACTTCGTCGGCGATGAGCGCCCCGCGTTGTGTCGCGCGCGTTAGCTGTTGCGTGTACCATGAGCCGTAGCATCCACCGCCGATCACCACGATGCGCCCGAACCGCAGTGGCTCACGGCGAGTCAGCGAGACGAGGGAGTCGGCCTGTGCGACATCCACCATGTTGACGTTTACTTCAGCGCCAGAGATGCCGGCCTCCGTCAACAACAATCACGGTGCCGGTGACGTATTTTGCGCTCACGAGATAGTGAATCGCTTGCGTGACATCGTCGGGTGTGCCTGAGCGGCCAAGCGGAACGTCGCGGAGGAAAAGGTCCAACGCTTCCGGCGAGAGATCCTCGGGCGCCATCACGAGCCCCGGCGCGACCGCGTTCACGCGAATACGGGGCGCAAGCGCCGACGCGACGGTGCGTACAAGCTGCGTGAGGGCCGCCTTCGTCACCTGATGCGGTATCAGATTCGGGAACCGTGTTTCGTGTGCGAGATGATCTGACATCTGCACGATCACACCACCATCCCGCATCACCCGGGCTGCCGCCTGCATGAGAAAAAATGACGCGCGCAGATTGATGTCCGACGCCGTATTCCATGTTTCCGGCGTCACGGCGTCGAACGCCTGCCACTCCATCACCGATGCAGAACTGATCACGACATCGAGCGCACCGAACGCACGCATCGCTTCGTCAACGATAAAGGCCGGTGCTTTCGCATCGGCGAGATCGGCCTGCACGACATGCACGAGCGTGCCGTGCTCACGCAATTCGTTTGCGAGCGTCGCCGCGGCGTCAGGAGAATTGCCATGATGCAGGACGATGGCGTCGTTGGGCGACGAGAAGCTACGTGTAATTGCCGCGCCAACCCGCCGCGCGCCACCCGTCACCAGCGTTACGCGTCGTGTCGATGCCTCGGTCACGGTCGTTGTCTCCTGCGACTACAAGACTGCCGCAGCGCGCGCGGCCACCTTCGCGTCCTGCCAGTCGAGCCACACCTTGGGCACGAGCTGCCCCCCCAGTCGCCTTGGGCCATCGTGGGTGCCGTGCCAATCCGACCCACCACTGGGCAACAGCCCCGCCCTCTCCACAGTGTCGATCAGTCGCTGGACGAGATACGGCGGATGACTCGGATGCAACACTTCAACGCCATCAAGTCCAACATCAGCGAGCTTCTGCACACGCGGTTGCGTAGCACCTTCGCCAGGATGAGCCCACACAGCAAGACCGCCGGCGCGATGCACGAGTGCAATCGCATCAGCAACATCAAAGCGCGCCTTGGACATGTATGCGGGCTTTCCCCAACCCAGCCACTTATCGAACGCTTCGCGGAAATCGCGAACCCATCCACCGGCAACCATCGCGCGCGCGACATGCGGTCGGCCAACGGCGCCTTCGGCCGCTTCGGCCAGCACCGCTTCCATCGTCACCGGCATGCCACTCGCGTTCAGCGTCGCCACAATGCGCTCGGCGCGCGCGATTCGACCCAGCTGCAGGCCCGCCAGCGCAGTACGCATCGATTCCCGATCGGTGACGTGAAGCCCAAGCAGATGCAGTTCTTCGTCTTCGAAGTGCGTGCTCAATTCAACGCCGGGCACGATACGCACACCCAGCTCGGCGCCGGCAGCGATCGCCTCGGCGAGTCCATCCACGGTGTCGTGATCGGTGATCGCGATGGCGTATAGCTGAGCGGCACGCGCGGCCTCAACGACTTTGGCCGGAGCAAGCGCACCATCAGATGCCGTCGTGTGCACCTGCAGGTCGACGAACGCAGCAGCGGTCTCGGTCGCGTTCACGTCCGACGCTGCAGCGTGCGCGCCGGTCATGGTCGGTATCCTGCCTCGGGCGATCTCGCGCTTGGCTGCGACGTACGAAACAGCTCGGCGAGTTCAACATCCTCGAGCTCCGCCAGCGATTGCTCGCGTGCGCCCGCGCCGACCGGTGAGTAGCGCGTGACCCGCACTTCGCGTGCATCCGCGCGACCGGCGACGAAAATCAATCCGAATTCATCACCCACGTACTGCGTGAGAAATCCGGAGGGGTACACCTGCCACTCGCGTCCATCGATCATGAGGGTGCGCGCCGGCATATCAGCCTCCTTGTACTTCGCGCCAGAGTGACTCCGGCGCATCGTGACCCCGCGCCGAAGCGATTGCATCATCGCTTGCGGCCTCGGTGAATTCGACAAAGCGACCGCGGTCGCTTGCATGCTCAAAGACCCAGAAATGCGCGTGTGCCGCCGCGGCCGTCGTGCGCCGCGAAGCCAGAGTCGCAAGATACTCCTCGCGAGCGGCTCCGTCGACGCGTCGTTCCGCCATCGACAACACGCGCCCCATCAGAACCCGCCGTCAGGAATCGACTCGAGGGTCTTCTTCAAGTCGGCCATGAACCGATCGGCGTCCGCGCCGTCGACGACCCGGTGGTCGAACGAGAGCGAGAAATAGGCGCAGGTCCGAATTGCGATCGTGTCCTCCCCATCAGGACCAGTGATCACCTTGGGGCGCTTCTCGATCGCGCCGAGGCCAAGGATGGCCGTGGTCCCAACGGGGATGATCGGCGTTCCGAAGAGCGAGCCGAAGACGCCGGGGTTCGTGATCGTAAACGTCGCGTCCTGGACATCGGTCGGGCTCAACTTCTTGCTGCGTGCGCGTGCCGCGAGATCGTTCACCGTCTTCGTGAGACCAACCAGCGACAGTTCGTCAGCGCGCTTGGCGACTGGCACGATCAAACCCGACGGATCGAGTGCGACCGCGATGCCGAGGTTGATCGCCTTGCGATAGATGACGTCGTTGCCGGCGACGGCCGCGTTCAAGACGGGATGACGCTTGAGCTGAAGCGTCACTCCCTGCAGGATGAACGGCAGGTACGTGAGCTTCTGTCCCGACTGTGCTTCGAAATCCTTGCGCATCCCCGCGCGAATGCGCGCGATACGCGTGAGATCGATTTCGAAGAATGACGTAACGTGTGCGGCGGTGCGACGCGCCAACGTCATGTGTTCTGAGGTCAGTCGGCGAATCTTGGACATCGGCTCGACAGTGTCACCGGCCCACGCCGTCGGCATCGGGCCATGCTGCTCGACACCGGCGGGCGCATGCATCGACGCGCCAGTCTGTGCCGCAACCACTGGCGCGGCACCACGACGATCGAGATACGCTTCGATGTCCTTGCGGGTGACACGACCGGCGATGCCGCTGCCTTCCATAGCAGCGATTTCGACGCCGTGTTCGGCGGCAATCTTGCGAACAAGCGGCGACGATTTCGTGCGAAGCCGATCTTCGAGTGAACCGGCCGGTGCGGCGTCGCGCACTGGTGCGCTTGGTGCAGCGGTTGCCGCGACCGGTGCAGACGCGGCAGGCGCTGAGGCAATCACTGCGGCGGCAGGTGCCGACGGTGCAGCAGGTGCCGCCGTCGGTGATGCGATTGCCGTCGCCGCAGTCGCCGCGTCGGTCTCGAGGCGCGCAACGATCGTCTGGATCGCGACCGTCTGCCCTTCCGTCACCAGGATCTCGACCAGGACACCGGCAGTCGGCGACGGAATTTCGGCGTCGACCTTGTCGGTGGAGATTTCGAAGATCGCTTCGTCGCGCTTGACCGCGTCGCCAACCTTTTTCAGCCAGCGGGATACGGTTCCTTCCGCGATGGACTCGCCCATCTGCGGCATGATCACGTCTATACGCGCCACTCGATCATCCTCGTTTCGAAAGGCTGCCCGCGGCCTGATCCGTAAGACGATCGGAACGACGCAGACGCCAGAGTGCCAAGATAGGTAGGGAGACTGCACCAACGACTCCGCCAAATATCGCGAACCACCACCAATCACACGCCGGAAGTCCGGCCTGCGGCTCGCAGCGTGTGAAGAATCCTACTGCCTTGCCAATGAAGACGCCTGACATTGCGCCACTGGCACCACCGATGAAAAAGGTGAAGCAGCCAACGCCAATGTTGCGCCCAAGCCGATCTTCCGGCAGCGGCGTGCTTTGTTGGTCAGCCATGATCAGTACGCAGCAAGACGGCGAACTGCTCGCACAATATCCGCGACCTGGGGCAGCACGTAGTCTTCGAGGGCCGGCGCGTATGGCAGCGGGATATCGGCAGCAGTGACTCGCAGCACAGGCGCATCCAGCCACTCGAAGCAGCTCTCGGAGACGCGCGCCGTGATCTCACCAGCGATCCCGCCGGTGCGCGTATCTTCGTGCAGCACGAGCAGCCGGTTGGTTTTCTTGACCGTATTGAAGATCGCCTCGTCGTCCATCGGCGCGAGTGTGCGAAGGTCGAGCACTTCAACACTGATGTCATGCTCCGACGCAAGTATCTCTGCGGCTTCGAGCGCCTTCCACGTCGCAGCCGCGTAGGTGACGATCGAGACATCGGTGCCTTCTCGTGCGACGCGCGCCTTCCCGATCGGCACGACATGATCGCCGCCGGGCATCACATCCTTCACGCGACGATACAGATACTTGTGCTCGAAGAAGAGCACACAATCGTCGTCGCGGATCGCGGCCTTCATCAAGCCCTTTGCATCAGCTGCCGTTGACGGGTACACGATCTTGAGCCCGGGCGTGTGCAGGAATCCTGCTTCCGGGTTCTGCGAATGGAATGGGCCGCCACGCACATACCCACCACTCGGTCCGCGTACCACCATCGGGCACGGCAGAAAGGCACGATAGCGCGCCGTCGCGACATAGTTGGTGAGAATGTCGTACGCGTTCGCGATGAAGTCGATGAACTGCATCTCAACGACGGGACGCATCCCCATGTGCGCCGCGCCGGCCGCAGCACCGACAATCGCGATCTCGCTGATCGGGGAATCGATCACGCGCTGCTCACCAAACTTTGCGAGCAGTCCTTCGGTGACCTTGAAGGCGCCACCGAATGCGCCGATGTCCTCGCCGAGACAAAAGACGTTCGGATCGCGCGCCATCTCTTCGAACAGCGCTTCGCGGATCGCTTCGAGGTACGTAATCTCGCCGGTACGTTCGGCGGGCGACGGCGTGGCCTTTGTGTTCGCGGCCATCAGCGCTTCCCTCCGTCGGCATTCCATGTGCCCCAACTCTCCGGACGCTCAGCGCCATACGCAACATCATCGGCGTCACGGCGGAACCAGAGCGGCTGTTCAACTGGCGGATCAGCATACACGCCGATCAGTGCATCGAGCGCCTGCGGCGTCGACGAGGCATCGGCGATATCGGTCGCTTCGTCGATCTCGCGCAACACTCTCGCGTCGATCGCTGCGATCTCGTCATCCGTCACGTTCATTTCTTCGCGCATAACGCGCATGTACCGATCGAGCGGATCGTTTTCCGCCGCCCACTTTTCGATTTCACCGGCCGGCACATATGACTGATTGTCATGCTCCGCGTGGCCTTTGCGACGATACGTCATCAACTCGACGAGCGTCACACCCTCACCGCGACGCGCGCGATCGACAGCTTCTTTCGTCACGTCGTACACCGCGAGCACATCGTTCCCATCGGCCTGCAGGCCGTACACACCATAGCCGATCGCCTTGTCGACGAACTGCTTCGCGGCGGTCTGCTTGTGTGTGGGCGTGGAGTACGCATAGCCGTTGTTTTCGACGATCACAACCAGCGGGCACTGCTGCACGGCGGCGAAGTTGATCCCTTCGTGAAACGCGCCGGTGCTGGTCGCGCCATCGCCGATGTACACGAGCCCCACGCGATCTTCCCCCCGCATCTTGAACGAAAGCGTCACGCCGGCCATCACCGGGATCATGTCGCCCAATGGCGAGATCTGTCCGAGAAAGCCACGTGTAGTGCCGGCTTCGCCGATGTCCCCGAAATGGATATTCAACTCGCGACCGCGCGTCGGTGAATCGGCTTTCGCCATGTACTGCTTCAGCACTTCAACGGGCGTCGCGCCTTTCACCAGCATCGCGCCCAAGTTGCGAATGAGTGGCGACATCACGTCGCGCTGCTCGAGGGCGAAGCAACTGCCCACTGCGTCGGCCTCCTGGCCGAGTGAGCGAAAAAGTCCGCCGACCACTTTTGTCTGTCGATACAGATTGACGAGTCGTTCTTCGAGCTGTCGCGTGAGCCGCATCCAGTAGTACAACTCGAGCTTCTTCTCGCGGGACAGCTTGTCGCTCGGACGTGAAGCGGCGGAGCGCTCCACGCGCGGCTTCGCCATCAGTAGCCAGCCTCGATCTTGTGACGCGGATCGGCGGTGCGATGCAGCGCGACGAAGAACTTCTTCACGTTCTTGTCGAGTCGGCTCTCACCCACCTGATCCGTGTACGCTTCGACGACAGTGTAGTGTCCGCCGTCCATGCGCACGGTCAACTTCATCGCGCCGAGTGCACCGCCAAAGCTCCGCGCGCGCGCATCGCCACTCTGCTTCGCAAGTCCCAACGGCGAAAAGAACTGATCTGCCGTCGACAACACCACGTCCGGCGTAAGCGTGGTTCGATGAAAGTGACGCAAAATCAGGGCTCCTTCTTTGGTGGCGGCGGTGCCGTGCGCGCGGGCGGCGCTTCCGGCGCACGGCTCGACTGCGGCGTCTGGATGTTGCCTGGTTCGTCGGCCATAAGAATGTCCTGCGTCCAGTCTTCGGTGCGCTGCAATGCCTTTGTCGAATCACGACGGAACTGCATGCTCATCGCCCACATGCCTGCGGTGACAAACATCAGGTTCGTGCGATAGGTGCCGAGTTCGCCGGTTTCGGTGAGTCCGTTGGCGACCGTCTTGCGATCGCGATTGGTCGCAAAGACGCGTCCCTGTCCACCCTGAATGGGCGTGCCGGTTTTGATGTCGTTCACAACCACACGCCAATACGTGGGTTCCAGCGCGCGCGTGGGTTTCTGTTCGGGCGAGATCCGGATGACGAAGTCATCGGTCTTGAAGCGGAGTTCGTTCCTGGGCGGCTTTCCCGCGTCGCACCCCGCCAGCAGTGTGCTGGCGGAAAGTGCGGTGGCGAGGATCAAACCATGAAACGACCCAGAGCTCCGGCGAAACCCACGTGCGCGCTGTGCGGTCATTGGTAGTACTCGAGCCCGAGGTGAGTGATCTGCTCCTCTCCCATCAGGTGTCGGAGCGTGTTCTTCAGCTTCGTCTGCTGAATGAAAAGATCATGCTCCGGCTGCAGACCAGCAGCAGTCTGCGGCGATTTGTAATAGAAGCTTAACCATTCCTGAATCCCCTTCATCCCGGCGCGCATCGCAAAGTCACTGAACAGTGCGAGGTCGAGAACGATCGGGGCCGCAAGAATGGAATCGCGGCAAAGGAAGTTGACCTTGATCTGCATCGGATAGCCGAGCCAGCCTTTGATGTCAATGCTGTCCCAACCTTCCTTGTTGTCGCCGCGCGGTGGGTAGTAGTTGATGCGCACGACGTGCGAGAAATCCTTGTACAGCTCGGGGTAGAGCTCCGGCTGCAGGATTGTGTGCAGCACCGACAGCTTCGACGCTTCCTTCGTCTTGAACGACGCGGGATCATCGAGCACCTCGCCATCGCGATTGCCGAGAATATTCGTGCTGTACCAGCCCTCGAGTCCGAGCATGCGCGCCTTGAGACCCGGCGCGATGATCGTCTTCATCCACGTCTGGCCCGTCTTGAAGTCCTTGCCGGACACCGGCACGCCCTTCGACACCGCGAGGTCGAGCAACGCCGGGAAGTCGGCCGAGAGATTGGGTGCGCCGTTGCAGTACGGGATGCCTTCCATGATCGCCGCGTACGCGTACATCATGCTGGGAGCGATCGCCTCATCGTTCGCTTCCATCGCCTTCTCGAACGCTTCGATCGTCTGGTGCTGCGGGCCGGCTTCGATGTAGATCTCGGTGGAGCCGCACCACACCATCGCGCCGCGCGATGCACCGCTCTCCTTCATGAAATTGCGGATGTCGGCGCGCAGCTGCTCGGCGAGATCGCGCTTGTTCTTGCCCGTCTTGACGTTGGTGCCATTGATGCGCGTGACGTACTTGTTCTCAAATACGGCCGGCATCGGCTTGATGGTCTTCAGGAAGTCGGCGATGGGCTCGAGATCCGACTTTTCGAGCACACCCGCGTTCACGGCCGACTCGTACGCTGTGTCCGGAAACGGATCCCATGCGGCGAACACGATGTCGTCGAGCTTCGCAAGCGACGCGAAATCGCGAATGAGCGGGCTCCGGCTTTCCGTGCGCTTACCCAGGCGAATCGTCCCCATCTGCGTCAGCGATCCGATGGGAACCGAGAGGCCGCGGCGCACGCGCTCGACGCCGGCAATGAAGGTCGTCGCCACCGCCCCGAGTCCCGGGGTGAAGATGGCAAGCTTACCGGTTGCCGGGGCGACGGGAGCGGCACTGCCGCGGTTCGTATCGGGCACTGGGACTATTCTCCTTTAGAGGTCGTACGATAGACGAAATGAATACGCTGTACGGCGGTGATCCATGCGGTCACCGACAACAGTGTCACGATGAAAGCCAGCACCCACCCGTCGAGCGCCAGTCCGAAGAATGCCTGCGGCGCCGAGAGCAGCGTGATGCGCTCCGGACGTTGCAGCATACCGACTTTTGCATCGATACCGAGCCCTTCGGCGCGGGCACGCGTGTACGACGTGAGAAACGTACCGATCAGACCGAGCAACGTGATCACCAGCAGGACGTCGTTGCCGTAGCGTTTGTTGATCGCATAGAACACGACCAAGCCACCCATCAGGGCGCCGTCGGCCACGCGGTCGAGCGTGGAGTCGTAGAAGGCGCCGAAGGTGG
>JBKJTE010000333.1:0-32698 GCA_046590495.1 Gemmatimonas sp.
ATCGCTCCATCGCATTCCGGGCACCACGCGCGTGAGCTACGTGCAGAAGGGCGCGACGACGTGGTACGTGATGATGCTGGACCCGAACACGAAGAAGCTCGATACGCTGACCCGAACGTTGCAGGGCAGCGAAGATATGGCGTGGATCGACAGTACAACGATCGTGGCAGGGCAGGGATCAAAACTGTTTTCGTTTCGTCGTGGTGACAGTGAGTGGAAGCCGCTCGCGGACTACTCGTTTGCCGGTATCACGAGTATCACGCGACTCGCAGTCAGTCCGAGCGGAACGTGGCTCGCACTCGTCGCCGAAGTCAAACCGCGCGCCGCCGATGCTGCACGCGCCGTGTACGTCGACAGGATCGATCCGAACGTGGTGATGCGCGGGGTGCAAATCCTCGCCGCGGACTCGATGGAAGGACGGATGACGGGTTCTATTGGTGGAGTGCGTGCCGCGAAGTGGATCGCGGCCCAGTACAAAGCGGCCGGACTCACACCCGCCGGTGATTCGGGGACGTTCTGGCAGCACATTCCGCTGCAGACGGCACCGACGATTCCCGGTGCCGACCCACAGGCCCCCGCGCGCGGTACACGTCCGCGTCCCGTCGATTCGTGGGCCGCGTGGAATATGCTTCCGCCTGCGCAGCAGATGCGGAGCGCAAATATCGCAGGCATGATTCGCGGCAGCGATCCCGCCTTGCGCGATCAAGTCGTGCTGGTCACCGCCCACTACGATCACATCGGGATTGGTCGCGCGGTCGACGGTGATTCGATCAACAACGGTGCTGACGATGACGCATCCGGAAATATCGCGCTCATCGAAATGGCGAAAGCGCTGCGCAACGGACCACGTCCCAAGCGCACGATCCTCTTCATGGCGATCACCGGTGAAGAAGTCGGTGGCTTCGGCACCCGCTGGTACATCGCACATCCGCTGCTGCCGCTCGAACAGACCGTCGTCGATCTCAATATCGAAATGATCGCGCACCCCGATTCCATCGCCGGTGGATTCGGCAAGGCGTGGCTGACCGGGTACGAACGCTCGACGATGGGTGACCTGCTCGCCGACAACGGCATTCCGCTGACTCCGGATATGCGTTTGGGACAACGTTTCTTCGAACGCAGCGACAACGTCGCGTTCGCCCGCATTGGTATTCCCGCGCATTCGATTTCGTCGTTCAACCTCGCGACTCCGTATCACAGTCCGAAAGACGAGGCGTCCACGATCGACGCTGATCACATGGCGAAGGTGATTGCGGCGACGGCGAAAGCGCTGCGTCTGCTGGCCGATGGGCTCAAGCCCGAGTGGCATCCGGGTGGGCGGCCCGAGGCACCCGCACCGCGCGTGCCGCGTTAACCTGCTCATTAACGCGCAGTGCTGATGGTCGTCTGGGTGATGGGAACGTTCGCCTTGTCTTTTGATGGAGCGTCGTGATGTCAGAGCGGATTGTTCGGCGGATCAATCGAACGAGTTCGACACGTACTCTTGCACTCCTCGCGGCGCTGAGTGCGACGTTGCTGCTTGCCGCGTGCGGTGGCGATTCGGGCGGCGGCACGCCACCACCAACACAGACGCCAACGATCACGCGTGTCGAGGTCAGCGCGCCGAGTGCGACGGTCTTGACGCAACAGACCGTGCAGCTGTCAGCAATTGCGCGATTGAGCGACGGTTCGTCGAACGCATCGCCCAACACCACCTGGAGCACGAGTTCGGCCGCTGTTGCGACGGTCAGTGCAGCGGGATTGGTCACCGGCGTCAGCGCCGGCACTGCAACGATCTCGGCGAGCGTTGGCGCCGTGATTGGCACTATCGCGATCACGGTCACATCATCAGCCGGTGTGCTCGCAACGGTCGGCGTGACGTTGACCGATGGCGCCTTGCAGCTCGCGCAGACTACGCGGGCCTCTGTCGCTGGCAAAGACGGCGCTGGCGCGGCCGTCGCGCTTGGCACGCGCCCAATCGCGTGGTCGTCAAGCAGTGTCGCTGTCGCCACTGTAACTGCGGCCGGAATCGTCACCGGCGTCGGTGTTGGCACCGCCAATATCCAAGTGTCGGTCGTTGATGGTGCGACGACCCGCACCGCTTCGGCCGTACTCACGGTGAGCGGAATTCCCGGCGCTCCGGCAACGACCGATGTTGCAATGCCAGGACTGACGTTCAGTCCATTTCAGGCGATCGTGAAGCAGAACGGCACGGTGCGTTTCATCTTCCCGACGCTCGATCATAACGTCTTCTGGGACCCGCGCCTGACGGGGCAGTCTGCTGCGCCGGCGGATATCAACACGATCAACAGCACGACCGTGTCGCGGACGTTTCCTAACGCGGGCGTATTCACGTACAAGTGCACGCTGCACCCCGGAATGGACGGCACGATCATCGTTTCGCCGTAATGCGCTGAAAATGTTCGAGTCAGCTGCATGAAACGAAAACGGGGACCCGCAGAGGGTCCCCGTTCTCGTAGCTCCTACCGCGATCGACTCAGGGCTTGGTGACGCCGCGCATCTTTGGCGTGAAGCTCGGAAACACGACGCCCAGGTTTGCATTCCCGAGGCGGTTCTGCACGACTTCTGCAAGAATGTCGCGGTGGTCGAGCGTAACGCGAAGATCCTGTCCGTTCTCAAGATTTTCGCGCGCCAAACCAGGCCAGCCATTCGTCAACACCTTACCGCCCGCGATCTTCTTGCCCATTGCGAATGCCACGTTGCCGCGACCATGGTCAGTGCCGCGATTGCCGTTCTCACGCGCGTTACGACCAAACTCGGACACCACAACCACCGTGACGCCGTACGACGTCGTGCCTTGAATGACATCGGCGTAAAACGCGGCGAGCGTGCCTGAGAGTTCGAGCATCTTGCCGTGCATGTAGCCACCATCGAGCGTTGCAATCGGACCGGCCGCGGCGTGCGTGTCCCAACCACCGTTGAATGCGTGGATGGCTTCCACGCCAACATCTGCCTTGATGAGCGCCGCTGCTGACTTGAGCGCGTTGCCGAAGCCGGTGTTCGGATACACCGCGCCGTTCGCCGGCGCATAGCCCGTGAAGTTGATGAGCTGCAGCAGCGTCATCGTGTTGGTGGTGTCGAGCGCGTTCGAACTCACAGGATCAGTCGCGGTCGTATAATTCGAACCCAGCCACTGTGCCCGCGCGACGCCGGTTGTGTTGCTTCCGCCGATCGCCGCATTGGCCGGATTCGGTACCGGGAGCGCCTTCGGAGCACCGGCAAGCGTTTGCGGCATACCGGTGGTGAGACCAAGCGCGCGCAGCGGCGCATTGCTGCGCATCGGCGTGGATGTCGCGAGATGTCGCCCCAGCCACCCCGACGTCAGGCTCGGGTCGGCCGGCTTGCCCACTTCCATGTAGCGCTGCGCATCGAAGTGCGAGCGCGATGTGTTCACCGAGCCGGTGGCGTGCGCGACAAGCAGATCACCCGCGCTGTATGCGGGCATCAGCGGCGTCATGCCGGGCGCGAACCCGAAGAAGTTGTCGAGCGCGGTGAGCTTCGGCCCGTTGCCAGCAGCATCGGGGCGCGGAATCGCGATGGTCGGGCGACCCGTGTAGTAGTCCGGATCGCCGAATGGCGCGACGAGTGACATGCCGTCAACACCGCCACTCAGAAAGACCGAGATGATGATGTCCCGGCTCGACGATGACGTCTGCGCCAGCACCACACTCGGCAGCCACGTCGGGAGCAGGGCGGATATACCGACTCCCGCCGCTGTCATCAGAAAGTCGCGACGCGCGAGTGAATGGTACTCGGTGCAGGCGTTGTCGAAATGCTCGTCTGTCATGCGTGCCACCCGTAGGACGGTGATGAGACTCCGGCGGTCGACATCAGAACCACTGGAATTGCGTGGCGCTCGCCGCGAGCGACAACGTTTCACGGACACGCGCATCGTTGTACGTGCCGGCCTTCAGGTACGTCGTGAGCTGTGTCTTGAGCAACGTGGACATCTCACCGCCGAACATCCGCGTTGCGATCTGAGCGACTACGCCATCTGCCGTGTCAGGTGTGCGGAACGGCGTCGTGTTGATCAGCGTCTGGGTCGCCGCATTGCGGTTGGCCAGATCGGCCATGAAGCTCCAACGGCCAAGCACGAGACCACTCCACCAGTCGATGCGATCGGGATAGCCGTTGGGCTGCTCCCAGTAGAACATGGGCTGACCCATCTGGTCCGCGCGCTGACGTATCGAGCGAATGTTCGTCACCTGTGCTCCCAGGCCCCGCAGCGCCGACACAGCGAGGTGGAAAGGCCGTTTGTACTTGGCCGGCGACGCCATGAGGTTGGTCGCGGACAGGATAGTGCGGATCATCGTGGCGATGTCGCCGCCGGACGACATGTATGCTGCGGCCGTGGCATCAACGACCGCTTGCGGCGGCGTGTACGCGAGGAGCCAGCGCGCCATCTTGAGCGAGATGTACTTGGCCGTATTCGGATGATCGACCAGCATCTGGATCGCGGCTTCGCCTTCCGCCATCTGTGTCGCCGCGGGTGTGGTGGCGACTACGGCCGGGAACGCGCGCCCAAGGAACGTCTTGGCGCCGCGGTCGTGCAGGTTCGGGTTGAACGTGAAATTGCCCGGGCCTGTCGTCGTCCAACCAGCCAGGATACGCGACAACTCGGCGACATCGGTCTGCGTATAGCCCGCGTCGACGCCGAGTGTGTGGAGCTCCATGATCTCGCGCGCGTAGTTCTGATTCGGCGTCGGCGTCGAGCTGCGATTCTGGTCGAGATAGACCAACATCGCGCCACTCTTTGACGTCGCTTTGAGCAGGGTCTTGAAGTTGCCGAGCGCGTTGGCGCGAATGACATCGCGATCGTCAACGAGCTTGAGGTAGCCGACTTTGTTCAGACTGATCGTAAAATGGTCGGTCCAGAATTCGACCATACGCTCTTTCAACTGCCGTTTCGAAAAAGCCGCGCGATACATCGCTGAATCGCTGAGGGTGTTAGCGACCGCGCCGTTGTCCGAGGATGCGAGCTGCGCGGGCGTGAAGCCGCTCATCGGAAGATCCGTCGCCAACACAGTTTCGACAGCCGAATCGTCGATCTTCTCAGGATGCAGGTGGAAGTCGAGGTAGCCGGCGTAGCCGAGCTTCCGCGCGATCGCGACTTCTTCCGGTGTGAGCCCCATGGTGATGCGGCGGACGAGGCGGAGCACTGGATCTTTCCAGTCGACCGACGCGTCCTGCTGCGATCCGGCAGGCGAGGTCGGACCAAAAGGACTGCCACGTCCCTTGGTTGATTGCGCGTCAGCAGTGCGTGTCGCCGCGAGCGCCGCGGCCGCACCTGCGCCCATCGCAAAGAAGCGTCGACGACTGGGCGTGGAGTTGACCGGGTCAGTCACTGGTTCCGCGTCCTGCTCCATCGTATCCGCATCGGGATTCGTTCGCATCCGTGTACCTGTTCACGTGGCTGGCCGTCGCGCGCCGGGAAGGTTGGAGCGGGTGCAGGGCGCAACTGTGTCCAAACTACAGCTCGCCGCTCATTCCCACACGGAACGGTCGGCCTTCAGATCGTATCTGTCAACATCACCGTGTGACAGAACGGTGTTACTTCCGGAACGAATTGTCACATCCCTCCACGATCGATGGCGATCGGGGCATCGCGTCGGCGGGCGAGCCGCGTGCAAAGTCTTGCGGCAACGCGCCGACACAAACGTAGACGATCAGAGCGACCGTGCGTTAATACCGTAAATCGCCTGCAGCAGGGCGAGCGCGACAAAGCCGACCAGTCCACCGAATCCCAGGATCAGAATCGGTTCCACCAGTGTGACAGCGTGGCTCACTGCCCGCTGTACGTCGCTGTCGGCGGCAGTCGCTGCGCGTGACGCCAGCATCGGTAGGTCACCCCCAACCTCCCCTGCATCCAGGAGACGAACAGCAAGCGGCGGCAGCGCGCCTTCGAGCGCGCGGGCGAGCGTACCGCCATCGCGGACTCGCGATTCAGCGGCGGCAAGTTCGGCGTTCAACTGGCGATTGGTGACCACCGCGCGGGCGAGTGACATCGCGGTCAGCAGGCCCACCCCTGACCGGAGCGCCACGGACAACGTGCCGGTGTAGGCCGCGCCGCCGCGGGTGCGTTCGAGCGCGCCGAGTACCGGGATGCCGAGCAGCAAGGCGTCCCACCGACGCCGGATCGACGCGTCTGCCATCGCGCGTCGCCAACCGACGATGGCCAGAACTGCGGCGATCAGCAGCGCCCACCAACCACGCGTGACGACAGCACTTATGGCAATCAGCGCGCGGGTGCTCAACGGGAGCGTTCCGCCACTGTCCTGAATAAGGGTTGCGAAGCGCGGCACGACGACGACCAGAATCACGGTCACGCCAATGATCGAGGCGACGCCAAGAATGGTCGGGTAGATCAGCGCCGATTGCAGGCGCGTGCGGACGGCGTCACTGCGTTCGAGGTGATCGGCGAGCAACGAGAGCGACGTGTCGAGCGTCCCGGACGCTTCGCCGGCGGAGAGCGTCGGCGCGAAGTACGCAGGGAACAGCGCTTGAGATGCGACTGCGCTCGACAGCGACTGCCCGTTGCGTACTGCCTCGCGAATGGTGGCAAAGCTGCGACGCGATGCCTCGTCGGGCGCCTGATTGGCCGCGTAGGTGAGCGCACGATCGAGCGGTACGCCGGCAGAGATCAGCGTCGACACGGCGCGCGTGATGATCGCGAGCTCGCGAGCCGAGGTGCGCGAGCGCCACGCGCTCCACGGCCGCGGAGTCGCTGGCGCGGTCGTGCTGCCTTCGACGGCGCGGCTCGCACGCTTCGCGGTCGCCGGTGTCAGTGTGGTCACCCACAGGGCGCGCCGCCGCAGGGTATCGATCGCCTCGCGCTCGGACGGCGAGTCGATCTCGCCGGCCACGGCCGCACCGGTCGCATCAGCGGCTTCGTAGCGCCACCGCGCCGCGTCAGCCACGGTCGGTGATTCTCATGGCAACCGCATGGCAACCGCATGGCAACCGCATGGCAACATCATGGCGCATCGTCCTCGCTCACCACGCGCGAAACTTCCGCCACCGTGGTAAGACCATTCGCGACCAATCGCCATCCATCGTCGCGCAACGATGCCACGCCACGGGCACGCGCCGCACTGCGCATTGCCTCGAGCGATGCGCCGGCCACGAATTGCGCACGCATCGCTTCGTCGAGCACCAGCAGCTCCGAAATCGCCGCACGACCGCGATAGCCGGTGCCCGCACACTCAGCGCATCCGTCGCCCGACCGAACGCGCGCGATATGCGCAGATGACGCGCCCAGGAGCGCACGATCGTTGTCTGTCGGCTCGCGCCAGGTCGCGCACGACCCGCACACGGTGCGCACGAGACGCTGCGCCAACACACCGTGCAGCGTGGCCGCGAGCAGATACGGTGCGATCCCCATCTCAACGAGTCGTGGTAGCGCACCGGTGGCATCGGTGGTGTGCAGGGTGCTGAGCACGAGGTGGCCGGTGAGTGCGGCCTGCACGGCAATTTCTGCTGTCTCCGCGTCACGCATTTCACCGACGAGAATTACATCGGGATCGTGACGAAGAATCGCACGGAGGGCGTTGGCGAAGCCAAACCCTGCCTTCACATTCACCGGCAACTGCACCACACCATCGAGGCGATACTCGACCGGATCTTCGACGGTGACGACCTTCACACCGGGCGTGCTGCGTTCGGCCAGCGCGGCGTAGAGTGTCGTGGTCTTCCCCGATCCGGTTGGCCCTGTCACCAGCACGAGCCCCGAGCTGCGCGCGAGCATGCGGGTCAACTGCTCGAGCACTACGGGCGCCATACCAAGTTCAGCGAGACTTCGTGTTTCGCCGCCGCCGCCGCCGTCCAGCAGCCGCAGCACCAGACTCTCGCCATGCAACGCGGGCAATGTCGAAACGCGTATGTCGAGCTCACGCGCGCCTACACGTACCCGTGTGCGACCGTCCTGCGGCAACCGCCGTTCAGCGATATCGAGCCCCGCCAAAACTTTCAGCCGCGAGATTACCGCCGCCTGAAAACCACGCCCCAGTTGCTGCGCATCGTGCAACACGCCATCGAGCCGCAGGCGAATGCGAAGTCCGCTCTCCACCGACTCGACGTGAATATCGCTCGCACCAGCGCGCACGGCTTCGGCGAGCATCGCATTCACCACCTGTACCACGGGTTCGCGACTGGCCAGCGCGCGCAGGTCGTCCAATGACTCGGCGGCTTCACCACGCAGCGGATCGTCACCGTTGCCCGCGGCGCCATGACCGCGGGGCGACGAAACAAGTGCCGCGCGGATGTCAGCCGCGGGGAAAGGAATTGCGCGCACGGGGGCGCCGATCGCGCGCGCCAGTGCGTCCGACACCAGCGGCGGCAAGGCACCCTCAGCGGCGACGAGCGCGGCGCCATCTTCGAGCGCGAGTGGCAACACCGCGTACTCCTCGAGCCAGCGTGCCGGCAATCGCAACGCCAGTTCGCCCGCAGCGGCTGCTCGCAGATCGCGTGCGTCGCTCACCGCTACTGCTTCTCCTCGTGCCGCTCGCTCTCCGGCGGCGGCCTTTTCACCAGTGGCGTCCCATCGAGTGCGCCCGGCGAACGACCTTCCATGCTGCGCCGAACCTTTTCGCGGATGGCATCGGCGTCGGCATCGGTGCGTACCAGATACGGCGTCACGAAAATCGCGAGTTCGGTGCGCTGACGACTCACCGACTGCCGCTTGAAGAGCGCCCCGAGCACCGGGATATCCTTGAGAAACGGGATTCCCTGATCCTGCGTCGTACGCGTTTCACCGATCAACCCTGCAATCACGACCGTCTGCCCGTCGCGCAGTATGGCGCGCGTTGACGCTTCACGCGTCGATATGATTGGCGCACTCAGTGCCGCGCTCACGGTCTGCTGCGTCAACGAACTCACTTCCTGCAGCAACTGTACCGAGACGTAACCGTCGTCGTTGATTGTCGGCAAGATGGAAAGCTTCGTGCCAACGTCCTGATACTGTACGGCACGATCGATCGAGACGTCGTTCCCCAATCGCGTCGACGAAATGAACGGCACTTTGCTGCCGACGAGAATCGTCGCCTCGTGATTGTTGGCCGCCACAATTTCCGGGGTCGACAACACGCGCACATCGCTCGTCGATGCAATTGTGCGAAGCAGCGCACGCACCGCTGTGCCATCGAGACGGACCAGTCGCAACAGCGCTGATGTTGAGCCCGTGTCCGGAATCTGCGGATTGCCGAACTGCGCATTCACATCACCACCCCGGTTGATCGCGGCCCAATCGATTCCAAACTCGCTTCCACGCCCCAGCGCGATCTCGGCGATCGTCACTTCGAAGAGCACCTGCGCCGGTCGTGTATCGAGCGCGTCGATCGTTTCGCGGAGCAGTGGAAAGTTGGGCGGTGCCGTGCGAATGACGAGCGCATTCGTTGGCGCATTCGCGACGATCGTAGTGCGGCCAACCAGCAACCCGGCGGCTGAATCACGCGGGGTCGGTGCAGGCGTCGTCGGTTGAGCGGTGCCGTTGTTGGTACCGTTGGCGGCGGTGTTGCGCATGCGAAACGTTTCCGCATCGCGCTGACGGAACGAATCGAGGGCCCGCGACAACGACCGATCAGCGATCGAGCCGGTCGCGTTGCTGGCAACCTGTATGCCGAAGAGTTGGCCAAGCGAACCGGCGAGATCGTTGGCCGAGGCGTACTTCAGGTTCACCACGTAGGTGCGAAGCCCGGACTCACCCGCGGGCGCGGCGTCGAGTTTGCGCAGCAGATCGAGATAGCGTGCGACGTTCACACCGCGATCGGTGATCAGCAGCGCATTGGAACGTGCAACCGCCTCGATGCGCGCGCCCTTCGACATGATCGCGCGCAGCGCATCGGCGCCTTCGTCGGCACGAATCGATTGCAACGGCACCAACTGCGACACGAGACCGAGCGGTGGTGGATCAGGAATATCAAAGCCCGTCCGCAAGGTGCCCGTTGCCGGCGCTTTTTCCGTAAGCATCACCTGCGAAACGTTGCCCTTGTTTACCAGCATCAGATCGTGCGACTCGAGCAGCGACTCCAGTATCGCCTCGAGATCGCCCGGTTTGAGCGCGGTTGCGGTCGCGAACGTAACGCGCGCATCCGGCACGTCGGAAACGACCACGGTCCGACCGAGCATCGATGCGAGCGTGCGAATGACGTCAGCGAGTCGGGCGTTCGCAAAGTCGAGTGTGGTGCCTTTCGACTGCGCAGCCGGAGCGCTCGCGCTCTGCTGCGCCCGCATCTCGGTTGGACGTAACAGCACCGTGAGTGCAACCATCGCAATCGCACAGAGTGGTAACGGAACAGCTGCGTGCAACGCCCGCGATCGTCGATAGGCGTTCGGCGCCTGAGTCGCGTGAAGCGGCGTGCGGGAAGTCGAAGAATTCACGGCAGATTCTCGAGGGAGTCGGGCGACGTGCGCGAGACGAGACGCACGGTGCGCGATCCGGTGGATGTAGCGAGAACGACACGGTCCTCTGATATGGAAACAACGCGATAGCCACCGCGTCGATCGCCGACGTCGAGCAGTTTCGGCACCGGGTCGGCACCGGGCAGTTGCAACAGTGCGCGTCGTCGACCATCCTGCGCGACGATACCAAAAAGTCGAGGCGAGTCGGGACCGGCATTGCCCATGGTGCCGCTCGTGGCACCGTCAATCATCGCAGCGGTGAGTGCTGGCGCGCCTGCGGGTTCGCTGCCCGGCGGCACAAAGCGTCCAGTCGGTGCGCGTCGCGTTGCGCTGAAGACGTTGCCATCGACGATCTGTGCCGCGAGTTGCATCGTCGCCGAATCGGTCGGCGGCAAAACCGTTGCGGACTTGGCCGCGGGCATCGCGAGCGCCACCGGGTGCCGGCTCCGGCCTGTCGGCCAGACGGCCCAAAGCAGCAGCGCGATCATCATTGCGGCCACCAGCAGTTCACGTGTGCGCGACGGCACGGGCCAACGGGTTCGCTGCGTACTCATAGGGCTGCTCATCGCATCGCCTCGGCGCCGATCATTCGATCACCACCGGAGCGCGAAGCGAAAGCGTCACCTGCAGCATGTCGGGCGCGCCACGAAGTGACGAGTTCTGTTGGACCGTAAGCCGCTCGACGTACACTACACGTGGCGCACGCGCGAGATGATCGAGCAGAGCCGCGAGCCCGATGATATCGCAGTAGGCCGCAAGCGTTGCAGGGAGCGCGACTGAACGCCCATTCCCGCGAGTGGATGAATCGGCTGAATCGGCCAATGATCCCTGCGATAATTCAACGGCATTCCCGTCCGCGATGCTCTGCGCAACGTCAAGTCGCGTGACGACGAGATGTGATGCGTCCGCGGCATCCTGCAGCAGCGACTGCAGTGCGCTCGCGGCCAACGTTGCAGACCGGGCGTGCAGCACGCGTCGATTGCTTGCCGCGAGCAGTCGCTCCTGCGCGGCCGCTGCAGCTTCCAGTTGGGCACGGCCCGCGACCAATCCGGCCAAGGTATCGGACTGCGCGCGCAACGCACTCAGCTCGGTCGCACGGGTGTCCCACTGTCGCGCGAACGGCAGGATCACATACGTCAGCACCAGGCCGGCCACGACGACTGTCGCACCGATAGCGACCACGCGTTGCTCACGCGCTTTCACCGGACTCGTGGGTCGAGCGCTATCGGCCACTCTGAGCTCCGGACGTTGGCGACTTCGTACGGAACGCGATCGAGAAGGATTCCCGCTGCTTGCCTGCATCAAGGAATCGCGTGCTCGCGGCAACGATGCGCACCTCGGTGAAGTGCGGGTCGGCGTCGAGCAGCGGCACGATCCGTGGTGTATCCGTCGCGCTCCCGTCGATCCGCCACGCGCTCCCATCCCACTCGAGGCGCTGCACGAATGCGTCCTTCGGAAGCAACGCACCAAGTCGCGCGAGGATTGCCGAAGGTGTCGTGCCCGATCCGTTCAACGAGTCTGCGCTCGCGAGCAGCCGCTGCTCCGTCACCGCGCGATCCAGTCGGAGTGCCGCGCGTTGCGCCGGTGTCGCGTCGGCCGTGAGTTGCGCAAGTTGCTGTTGCGCCTCAGCGAGCTCTCGGTCGCGCAGCCGATTCGCCACCCACGCGATTGCAAACAGCGACGCTGCAAGCAATGCAGCCGAACGCCAAAGGCGACCGCGACGACGCCGTTCAAAGGTTGCGGCAGTCGTTGTGTCCAACAGTTGGTCCGTCGGCGGTACGAAGCGCGCACTCAACGCCGCGAGCAACACGCTCGAGACATCCAGAGCCCGCGTCGTGATTGCAGCTGTATCATCGCGAGCGTCATCCGTCGGCGCGACAGCGAAGCGTCGCACATCGCGCACAGCGCCTTCGCGCAACGTGATCGTTCCTCGCTCACCGGCCGCGGCGTCCGTGTCGTATGCGCCGTTTTGCGACGCGCGCGCGATGGCCTGCGGAAGCGCGAGCACCGCATCAACGCGCCCGAACTCTTCGAACGCCCGCACCAATACCGTCAGCACTCGCTCCGGCATCGCGAACGCAAATCCGTCTTGCCACGCAACGGCAACGCTCCCTTCAATCGGGAAGTAGCGATCGGCATCGCGCAGCAGCAATACGCGTCGGGCCTGAGCATCGAGTGGTGGTAGCTCAGGGCGCGCGACCTCGAGAAAACCGAGCCCGATCACCAACACGATCGACGACGATTGCTGGGACGCGCCGAGTGCGTCGCGCAACCGGCGCACGCCTTCCTGCGGCGACGTTGGATCCCACGCGACCTCGACCACGGCCGCACCCTTGATCGAGGTCTGCGCCCGGATGCGCGATGCGTCGAGTAGAATCGCTGTCGTGCCGCTCATCGACTCACCTCGCGCCAGCGCACCAGTCGCATGCCGTCAGGCGCCACGTCGTACACTGCCTGGATCTCACGTGCGAGTGCATGTCCGCGCTGCCAACCTCTGGAGATATACAAAAGTCTCGTCGGTCGATCGGTCAGCGAACCCGATGCGGCCGAGAGGACCAGCGGCGAAGCAGCGCGACGGTTGATCTGTCCGTCGCCATCGACGGTGAGCAGTGGCGCTACCCGCGCGAGAATCTTCTCGTCCAACCCCGGAATTTCGAGCAGTTCATCGAGTGATTCAAACGGATGGCGCAGATGCGTCAGCGGCGCGCGCCCGAGCAGTGCCTGGCCGAGTGAGTCGCGTGAGAACTTCTCCTGGGCGTTGCGGTTGATCGCGCCGGACTCGGGCAAGTCTTCCCCACGCACGCGTGCCTCGATCAACAGTGCGAGTTGTCGCGCTTCCGCTTCGCCCGTTGCGGTGCGGAGCAGCGTCGTCAGCCCGTCCGCACCCGCCATGTTTACATCGAGTCTCGCGCCGACGTCTACAATGGTCACGGCAAACACGCCATCGGAAAGGGTGTCCTGCCTCAGCGGCGGTGCACCGACAGACGTCGGCTCGAGTCGCGCAAGGAAGGAATCGGACCGTGCACTGTCGCCCGCAAACGATGCAAGCGAATCGTTTACAAATGCGGTTGCCGCCACAATGCCACTCTCCGCCATCGCACGCGCGGTCGCCAGCGCTCGCCGATTGGACGCAACCCGCGCGCTGCTTCGCGCCGCACTGCTCGCGACAGCCGTTACCGACGCCAGAAGCACGACCGTCCAGAGCACGACGATGAGCGCCACGCCCGAACGCCGGCGAGCGATTGATCGCCGGCGCGGTCGCGTGAGCCACCGCGTGTTCGCTCGCGCCCTCACTGATGCTCCTCGAGTGGCGAGAGCGCGACGACAAATGGAGTCGATGGGCGTGAGCCGCTTGCCATGCGCATCTCGACCAGCTGCGGACGCGCGCGCACAATCGGCCAGTCGCTGCGCCAAATGGCCTGCTCGCCTGCGCGGGAAGCTTCAAGCACGCGCACGTCAAAATCGGTCACGTCCGACAACGTCATGTGCAGCGCAGCCGCGCGGACGTCGCGACCGAGCGGCAACGCATCGACAATGAGTGTCGTCGAATCCAGTCGCACTGTCACGCGCCACGGCGCGCCGGTGCCGAATGGCTCTTGCACACCCTTCGAAAGAAACACGAGTGCGGGCCCACCACGGCCGTCGCGCTGAATGCGCAACATCGGTTCGTCTACCGCATCGCCAGCGGGCGCATGGCGCAACATGTCGCTCAACAGTGCGCGCATTCGTGAATCAGCTTCCAGCGTCTGCTGGTGCGCCTCAATCCGTGCGCGTGCAGAGGTGGCCGCACCGAGTGCCGCAGCCGCAATCGCGAGCACGATTGCGGTGAGCGTGATCGCGACAACGACTTCGATGAGCGTGAAGCCGCGCCGGCTCGATGACCAGCGCGTTGATGCCGTCGCGGCCCGCGGAGTGGGGCGAGTCATCGTGTCGCTCCTGCCGCAACACGCGTCGACGCACCGCCACGCGCCACCAGACGGCTCACCTGATAGTCACCACCAGTCGCCAGCGGCACGGTCACTTCAATCACGTCCACGCCGTCACGCCACACGCGACGCACAACCCGCGGCGTCACCGCATTCGGTGCGTTGCGCTGAGCTTGAGCGGCGAATGCGTTCGCCGCATTCGCATCTGCCGCCGCTGCCGCGAGCGCCGATTCTCCGATCGTGACCGCGCGCGTCCACTCTTCGCTTGAACGCTGCAGCTCAATAGCGCCCCGCGAGAGGTCGAGGCAGGCAATTCCAACCAATGCCAGCACGATGAAGGCGACGATCGATTCGAGCAGCGTCATGATCTACCCTCTACCGCGCGCCGAACGTGTGCATCGCCGCGGTCTGCGAGACTGAACGGCTCCAACGACAGGTCAGCGGATTGTAACTCTCGCCATGTGCGAGCTGATCGCCAGGCTGGCAGCTGCCGAGTGCATCGATGGTCAAGACCAGCGCGATCCCCGCGCCCGTCGTGGTGTTATCGGCCGCGCGCTCCGCCCGGTTGTCACCCGAGCGCGTTACGCGGCGGAAGCGACCGCCATCGAGCGCGACGCCGTCGTGCAGTGTCACCAAGGCCCAGACGCCGTCGGTGTCGATGCGCAGCCGTAGTGGCTCGCCTCGCCGGATCGCCAGGCGCCGGGCCGACGCAACCACCGTCGCCGCGGGGTCATCGTCGCTGGCAGCTGCGGGCGGCGTGAGCGCGGGGAGCACGATTGCCGCTGTAACGGCCAGCAGGACGAGCACAACCAGCAGCTCGATCAAAGTCACGCCGCGACGCGACGACCGCGTGGAACGCGTCATCCGGAGCGCACGGCGAACCGGGTAGGATGGAATCGGTGAGGGCACGATCGGCACAATAACGCGCGGGCTCCCAACTATCGATGACCCCGGACGATGAGGATGCTCACAGTTCGCTCACTTTCGGTCTCACATCCGCGACATGAGTGGTCTGGCGCGTGATGGGAACGAGGCGCGACCTTTGCAGGTTCGTGCTGACGCCCTGATCCGGAGAAAGTTCGAGTGCCTGAAGAAATCGTACTACAACCATCCGACTCGCAGCCGCCAAGCCATATGCAACCGCCGCCACGCTCCGCATCGCACACGACATCCAAACTGACTCGGCGCTGGACGTTCGCCGCCGTGATCGGCATCGCCATTGTCGGCGGCGCCTTCCGTTCAGTGACGACCAACCGCGCCCCAGGATGCGCTGACGATAACGCCGGACTCACGCTCCCGGCGGGATTCTGCGCTTCGATCTTTGCCGACAACCTCGGTGGTCCTCGGCATATGAGCGTGGCCCCCAATGGCGACCTGTTCGTCAATCGACAGAACCGGGCCCGCGGCGACACCGCGCAGGGCGGTGTACTGGTTATGCGAGACACGAACCGGGACGGAAAGGCGGATCTGGTTACGCGCTTCGGACCCACCGGTGGAACGGGCGTGGCGCTGGCAGGGAATTTCGTCTACGTCGATGCGAAGTCGGCAATTCTCCGCTATCCGATTAAGGCGGGCGCGATGCTGCCCAATGCGAACCCGGATACGATTGTGAGTGGAATGCCGGGTGGTGGGCATGCCGCGCGCAACTTCGTGCTCGATGGAAAGGGGAACCTGTTCGTCAACATCGGCTCCATGACAAACAGCTGTCAGGAGCAAGATCGTAAGACGGCGGTAAAGGGTGTCGAGCCGTGCGTCGAGCTCGAAACACGCGCCGGCATCTGGAAGTTTTCGGCGTCGCAGGTCGGTCAACAGTTTTCGTCAGCGATGCGCTTCGCGACGGGCATTCGCAACGCCGTGGGCCTCGCCTGGAACGCCAGAGAAGGGAAGCTCTACTCGACGCAACACGGCCGCGATCAGCTGTTCCAGAACTGGGCGCCTCTGTACGACGAGGAGAAGTCTGCCGACCAGCCCGCCGAAGAGTTCATGCAGGTGAATTCGGGAGACGATTTCGGCTGGCCGTACTGCTATTTCGATACGGAGCTCAAACACCTCGTGATGGCGCCGGAGTACGGTGGAAACGCCAAGGATGCCGGTCGTTGCACCACCAAAAAACTTCCACTCGCGACATTCCCGGGTCATTGGGCGCCGAACGCGTTGACGTTCTACACTGGCAAGACGTTTCCCGCACGCTTCCGCGACGGCGCGTTCATCGCCTTTCACGGTTCATGGAATCGCGCGCCGCGCCCGCAGGCTGGCTACAAGATCGTGTTCGTGCCTGCCGCCAAGGGGAAGTACAGCGGCCAGTACGAAACGTTTGCCGACAACTTCGCCAACGGCAAACTCGACCCCTCCCAGGCAGAACATCGCCCAACCGGGCTGGCGACGGCGCCCGACGGAGCGATGTTTGTGGCTGACGACAAGGGCGGCCGGATCTACCGCATTCAATACGTCGGCACGAAGAAGTAGCAGTTCAAAAAAATGAGCGTGAGCGGGAAGCCGCTCGTTGAACCGACTACGGTTTGACGAGCGGCTTTACTCTCGCCGGCATCTCGAACGCGCTGGCCGGCACTTCGTTGAGCTTCACGTCGGACGTCGTGAGGATCATCTTGGTTGGCCCCATCGCCTGCTCAACCTTGGTGGCCATCTTGATGCCGCCGAACTGTTTGTAGTCGCTCACGGTCTGCGTGACCTGGATGGTCCCCATAGGAGTCACCTGCGCTGACTCCAGCCCCAGCAGCAGCCCGGTCGCGACTGAGAAGTAGGTCATCGACTCGTTGCCACTCCCCTTGCGTACCAGTTTGACCTTGTACGCCTTCTCGCCGTTGAAGTCAGTGATCGACTGCACTTCCATCGTCGCGTAGCGGTCGGCCGGGAAGAGCAGGTTCGCGTAGAAATCTGCGTTCTCCTTGGTCTGCTCAAGCTCCTTGTCAGCCAGCAATCGCTCGCCCGCCGAGGGGTCGATCGACCACGCCACAGCGCCATCGAAGCCCGTCACGATCTCGCCCATCCCCGGAATGTTCGTCTTGCTCGCAACCTTGTTCGGTGCGGCCATCGCAACTTCCATCTTGGCCGACAACCCCATGGCCGGCACTTCAAGCGTGCCTGCGGTGCTGATCGACTTGACCTGCATGATCGCGTCCTTGCCGCCAATCGCCGCGACGTACTTCGCGATGACGTCCAGCGCGGACGGAAGTGACTGCGCACCGACTGTTTGCGCGCTGAACGAAAGCGCGGCGGCAGCGAATGCCGAAAGCGTGGTGAACTTGGTCATAAACTTCATGCGAACATCCTTGTTGGCATGTGGAAATGCATCGGAATGCACATGTGGGCGCACATGTGGGCAGCACATGTGGTCGGACGGACAAGACGTCCAGCGAAGGAGCGGGGCACGATCGAACGGCTACGGTGTGACTTTGGTCTTGGGCGCCGACGCCGTTGCTGCCCATTGGACTGCTGCATCAAGCGTCGGGTCACGTCCTGTCAGAAGCGCCTTTCGGGTCAAGGGCGCCACGACATCAGGAATTACCCCGTCACCCTCCAATGGCTTCCCCGTTGGTGACAGAAAATCGGCGATGGCGTGATAGAGGATGTCGCCGTTCGGGAGTCGCTCGGTCACCGCAGGCAGCGCCTGCCCTGAGGTCTGCGTGCCAAACACCCGTCCGCGCCCCATCGCCTGCAGTCCGCCGGCAAAGATCTCGGTCGTGCTGATCGACAACTCGTCGACGACCAGCGCGAGCGGACCGGCGTAAGGTTTGACCGCCCGCGCGCGGGTGTCCACGCGACGCGGATTGGCGACGAACTTGAGCGTGAGCCCACGCTGGTGCATCACGCCGATCGTGTACGCAGAGTCCAGAAAGTGGCCAGCGATCCCCATCGACATTCCGCCGACGCCGCCAAAGTTGCCGCGCAGGTCCAGGACGATGCCATCGGCGTTGCGCAGTGAATCGATCGCGGCGTCGAACTGTGCCGACAGCACCGTCATCCAGATGTTGAACCGGATGACCCCGATCGTCTTGCCCCCCTGCTTCACCGTTTGGAACTCGAGGTGTGTATTGAGCGGAGGGAGGTTGCCGAACTTGGCGATCGTGCCGGGCTCAGTCTCACGTTCGATCGCGGCGACGCGCATCGCGTCGTTACCGTCCCGGAACGATGCTCTGAGTGTGTCGCCGACCGGCCCTGCCAGCGCCTCGTTCACGATGCCATAGTAGGAGAGCGCCGCCCGGCGCGGGTCGAGGGACTGGGGAACACGTGCGAGCGGTGTGCTCAGCGGGCAACCACCGACTGCATCGAGAATCCATCCCGTGCGTACCCCGGCGCGATCCGCGTTCCCACCCGCGCGCACGCTCGCCACGACCACCTCGCCGTCGAGTACGCGAAACGTCGCGCCGATGGTACCACTCCGATCTTCCGGCGGGCGTCCGCTCGGCGGGAGCGCGCCGTCGCTGATCTCACGCGGAATTATCGAGAAGTGCGATTGATGCAGCCGTCCGATCATCTGCGAGAGTACGCTACGAAGCTCACCGGTAGTGCGTGCTTCGGCGGCACGCGGGCGCAGCGTGTCGCGGACCGCGCGCCAGTTCACGCCGTTATAGGTGGTGTCCCAGTGCGTTCGTGCAATGATCGACCATGCCGAATCGAAAGTGACCAGCGGTTCAGCGATGGGTGTGTCGGCCAAGGATACTTCCGCCCCCCGGTTCGCTACCGGCGCGACGCACTGGCTCCGCGCATTCGCGGGCGATTGGGCGTCCAACAATGACGGGACTGCCAAGGAAAGCCCGGTCAGGCCGACAATTGTTATAGCTGCATGGAGCGGTGCGCGTCGAGCGAACTTAAGAGTGACCATGACAGCCGTGGTGAGAGCAGTGGGAAAGCAGGCCCGAGGGAGCGGCCGCGAGCAGGCGCCGGTTTCCGCCGGGTTCGGTCGGGAATGAACCGGTCGGCGACACTCGCGGGAGTCGTACGCGGAGGGTTACCATCAGGGTTCTGATCTCAACTACGCCCAGATATGTCAACGCGCCTTCATACCCTGCACGCTGCCGGCCAGTCGCTCTGGTTGGACTATATCGATCGCGCCATGCTGTCGAATGGTGACCTCGCCCGTCGCATCAGCGAGGACGCCCTCACCGGCATGACGTCCAACCCCACGATTTTCGAAAAGGCGCTGGCCGAGGGAGTTGCCTACGACGCGCAGGTCGCGTCGCTCCCCGCGTCGCTATCGGACCGCGAAGTCTTTGAAGCGGTTGCCGCCTCCGATGTCCGTGAGGCCTGCGACAAGTTTCGCATCGTGTACGACGCCACCCACGCTGTGGACGGCTATGTGTCACTCGAGGTTTCGCCCGATCTGGCCCGTGACACTGACGGTACAGTCTCCGAAGCGATGAAGTTGTGGGCGCTGGTCGACCGGCCAAACCTGATGATCAAGGTTCCGGGCACCCCCGAAGGCGCGAACGCGGTCCGTCGTCTCATCGAGGCCGGCATCAACGTCAACGTCACGCTCCTCTTCGCGATCGATGCGCACGCTCGCGTGATCGAGGCGTACATCGGCGGACTGGAAGATCGTGCCGCTGCCGGGCACGCGATCGATCGCATCGCTTCGGTCGCGAGCTTCTTTGTGAGCCGTGTCGATTCGGCAATCGACAAGAAGCTGGACGGGTTGGCCGCGGCCGATCCCGCCAACGCAAACGCACTGCTTGCGCTCAAAGGAAAAGCAGCGATCGCCAACGCGAAGCTCGCCTATCGACTCTTTACGCAGACGTTCAGTGGTCCGCGCTGGGGCGCGCTCGCGGCCAAAGGCGCACGCGTGCAACGCCCGCTCTGGGCCAGCACAAGCACCAAGAGCGCGGCCTATCGTGATGTCATTTACGTCGAAGAGTTGGTTGGTACTGACACTGTGAACACACTCCCTCCCGCCACGCTCGAAGCGTTCCGCGATCACGGCGAAACGCGCCCCCAGTCAGTCACCACCGATGTCGATGGCGCGGCGCACTCACTCGCCGCCCTCGAAGGCGTCGGCGTCTCCATCGCTTCGGTGACCGACACGCTCCTCGTTGAAGGACTCGCATCGTTCGAACAATCGTTTGTCACGCTGCTCGCTGGCATCGCCCGCAAGCGCGCCGCGCTCGCGGAGCCCGCTTCCCCTGCATCTGGAGTAACGGCAGTTGCCAGTCACTGAAACCGACGAATTCGACATGACGATCCCGCGCACCGGCCCGGAACGCGCCGCCGCCTCCAAGCCGGAAGCGGACGCCACCACTGCGCCCTTCCAGCGTCGCCATGTGCCTCGCACAAAAATCGTCGGCACACTCGGCCCCTCCAGCAACACCGCCGACGGGATCCGCAGCCTGATCGAAGCAGGACTCGATGTGGCGCGTATCAACTTTTCGCATGGCACGCACGAACAGCATGCGAAAACAATTGCGACCGTACGGGAAGTGTCCGAAGCGCTCGGTCGCTCGGTCGCGATTCTGGGCGACTTGCAGGGGCCGCGCATTCGCATCGGCGACCTCGAAGCAAAGCGTGAACTCGAAGCCGGAGCGACGGTTGTACTCGTCCCCGAAGAGCAGCACGACGATCCGAACGAAATCCCGATCACGTACGATCTCCTGGCGCAGGACGTCGCGCCGGGCAATCGCATCCTCATCAACGACGGGCTGATCGAACTGTTGGTGACCGCGGTGAACGCACCGCGTGTGACGGCGACCGTGCTGCACGGCGGAACGCTCTCCAGCCACAAGGGGATGAACCTCCCCGGCATTGCCGTGTCGGCACCATCGCTCACGGAAAAAGATCGCGCCGATCTCGAATTCGCCGTCGCGCATGAACTCGACGCACTGGCCCTGAGCTTTGTGCGTCGCGCGGCCGACATCGAAGAGATGCGGCTCCTGGTGCCGAAGACGATGCTCATCGTCGCCAAGATCGAAAAGGACGTGGCCCTGCAGAACATCGAAGAGATTCTGCGCGCCTCCGACGCAGTGATGGTCGCGCGTGGTGACCTGGGTGTCGAGCTCCCGTTCGAAGAAGTGCCGATCGCGCAGAAGAAGATCATCGCGCTCGCCAATCGCATGGGTCGTCCGGTCATCACTGCCACCCAGATGCTTGAGTCGATGATCGAGAACCCGCGGCCGACGCGTGCCGAAGCCAGCGACGTCGCCAACGCCATTCTCGACGGAACCGACTGCGTCATGCTTTCGGCCGAAACCGCTGCCGGGGCGTACCCGCGGCTCGCGGTCGAAGCGATGCGTCGCATCATCAACGAAATCGAGTCGCATCCGCGTCCGTCCCAGAGTCCGCGCGCTGAACGTCGTGGTACCGTCGGGATGAACACCGAAGAAGCCATCGCCGCCGCCACCGTCGCCGCGGTTCGCATGCTCGATGCACCGCTCGTGGTCGTCTTTACCAAGAGCGGATTTTCAGCCCGCATCGTCGCGTCACACCGTCCGCACGTTCCCATTCTCGCACTCACCGATCAGCCGCGCGTCTGCCGTCAGCTGTCACTTGTATGGGGCGTTGTACCGCGGCTTGTACCGACCGCTCGTGGCTATGATCACATGGTCGCGATGGCGCTGCGTGATGCACTCGACATGGGACTCGTCACTCGGGGTGATCGCGTCGCGGTCACGGCCGGTGTGCCATTCGACGTTCCGGGTACGACCAATCTCCTCAAGGTTGAGACGGTGTGACGACGTGCGTCGTGCGGGAAGCCAATCGTTCTCGCACGACGCGCGCTCACGGGTGGCCCGCTCAGCGGTCGCTCGCCCCCTTCGCCGACGTGTTCCACTGACGGTTCTGTGAAACTGACGATACTCGGCACGGGCACGAGTTTTGGCGTACCGCAGATCGCATGCGACTGCGCCGTCTGCCACTCAACCGATCCGCACGACAAACGCACGCGTTGCGGCGCCATCATCGAAACCGACGATGGTACGCGCCTGCTCATCGACACGCCCCCCGAGTTGCGGCTGCAACTCATCGCGGCAGACGTGCAATCGATCGACGCGGTGTTGTACACGCACGAACACGCCGATCACATTCATGGTATCGACGATCTCCGCGCGTTCACCATGCGCAGCAGCGTTGCGCTACCGTTGTACGGCTCGGCCGACACGCTCGCGACGATCAGTGCGCGCTTCCCGTACATCGTCGACAGCAGTATGCGACCCTTGCCCGGCACCACGAAACCGGAAGGGGTGCCCATCGAGGTGACGCCGGGCGTTCCGTTTCGCGTTCGTAACACCGACGTCATGCCGATTGCGGTCCCGCACGGTCGTACCGAAGTTCTTGCTTTTCGCGTCGGCCCTATCGCCTACGTTACCGACGCCAAGAGTATCCCCGATGCCGCGCTGGCCGCACTTGCCGGTGTACGGGTGCTCGTGCTCAACGCGCTCATGCACAAAGTTCATCCGACGCACCTGTCCATCAGTGAAGCCATTACGGTCGCACGACGCATTGGCGCAGAGCAGACGTTTCTCACGCACCTCACGCACGAATCCTTTCACGTCGATCTGGTCGCCGAATTGCCCGCTGGCATCAGCCCGGCGTACGACGGCCTGGTCGTCGAAGTTCACTAGTCTGCATCGTACTTTGCAGGGACCCCGAACTGGATCGATGACACGATGACGCTCGCGATCGATTTCACCAACATGATGGCTGGCGCGCTCCCCCACGGCGCCGGCATTTCTGACCGCCAATGGGACGACGCGCGTGCAGCGTTCGCTGCTGCGCATGCAGCCGTGGAGGCCAAGCGCAGCGGCCTTGGCTTCCTCACACTCCCGACCAACGAGGCGCTACTCAATAGCACGCTCGCCGTCGCCGAAAATGTGAAGGGGCGTTTCACAGACGTGCTGCTCTTGGGCATCGGCGGGTCTGCGCTCGGGCCCATCGCGCTCCGCACCGCACTGCGGCCACTGGCCTGGAACACACTCGACAGCGCATCGCGGCACGGCTACCCACGATTGCATGTGCTCGACAACGTCGACCCGTCGACGATCGGTACCGTCCTGACGCGACTCGATCTCGCCAACACGCTCGTGCTCGTGGTGTCCAAGTCGGGCGGCACCGTCGAAACCATGGCGCAGTATCTCATCGTGCGGGAAGCGCTCGCTCGCGCACTCGGCGAGAAGCGTGCGCGCGAACATCTCGTCTTTGTCACTGATCCTGAAGTCGGCGCGCTCCGTCGCATCGCACGCGCGGAAGGGATCACGACACTCGACATCCCGCAGAACGTCGGCGGGCGCTTCTCCGTCCTGTCGCCTGTCGGTCTGTTGCCGGCCGCACTCATCGGCATCGACATTCGCGCGTTGCTGGCCGGCGCGGCGGATATCACGATGCGGGCCGAGTCGACCGATCCGAGTGTAAATCCTGCCGGGACGTTTGCCGTGCTGCAGTGGCTCTCGGACACGCAACACGGGCGTCATGTGCAGGTGCTGATGCCGTACTCCGATCCGCTTCGCGATATCGCACTCTGGTTTGTGCAGCTCTGGGCCGAGTCACTCGGCAAGATTCGTCCGGACGGCACACATGCCGGTCCGACACCGCTCCCGGCGCTTGGCGCCACCGATCAGCACTCGCAGGTGCAACTGTTCATGGAAGGCCCGCTCGACAAAACGGTGACGCTCATCGCCGTGAACGGACGTACGGCCGACGGTCCGATTCCATCGCGTCACTCGGACATCCCCGAGCTCGCGTACATCGGTGGTCACACTCTTGGTGAACTGCTCGATGTCGAACGGCGGGCGACTGCCGGCGCGCTGGCGGCTCGCGGTCGCTTCAACGCGACGATCGCCCTCGACGCGGTCGATGCGTGGCATGTTGGCGCACTCATGCAGACTTTCGCCCTCGCTACGGCATATGCCGGTGAGCTGTACGGCGTGGACGCCTTCAACCAACCCGGCGTCGAGCTTGGCAAGAATTTCGCATACGCCATGCTCGGCAAGCCGGGCAGCGACGCGGCGCGAGCCGAATGGGATGCGCTGCCCAAGCCTGATCCCAGGTACTCGGTATAGTTGAGATCAAAGGCAGCCACGAATCACGCCAATCACGCGAATTTTGCTCGACGGTACGCCAAAAATTCGCGTCATTCGCGCAATTCGCGGCCTGCTGTTTGTATTTGTCGGTAAGACGCTGTCGCGACCGTCCGTCCCGGACGAACTATATTTTGTCGGCACGAAGCTGAGCCGATCCCGACTCCCACATGAAGCCGCACCGGTCGCTCAAAGCGGCCGGACAGGATTCCGACACGAATGTCCGACACCACCACTCCCTCGTCTGCACTCTTTGGCGGCGCTGTCACGGTCGACGGCGGGCAGGTGCATCTGCATGATCCCGGGGCGCTCCAGTCGGCACATCTCGATGCCGTCGTTCGCCAGGCCGTCTTCGGCGACGAAGGTGAGCGCACCATCGCCCGTTGGCTGATCTGGGAGCTGGGACAAATAGTTGGCGCGCGCCCCGCGTCCATCCATGACCTCTATATCGCGCGCGGTCAGGGCAAGTGCGGCGGCTTCACTGTGCCGGCCATCAACGTACGTGGTGTGACGTATGACACGGCGCGCGCGATTTTCCGCACGGCGCTCGCCATGGACGCCGGCGCCTTCATCTTCGAGATCGCGCGTTCCGAGATTGCATACACTGAACAGCGACCGACCGAATACGTCGCCGTCATTCTCGCCGCCGCGCTGCGCGAAGGGTACGTCGGACCGATCTTCATTCAGGGTGACCACTTCCAGGTGAACCATAAGAAGTTCGCCGTGGATCCGGTCACCGAAGTGAACGCCGTCAAGGCGCTGGTGCGCGAAGCGGTTGCCGCCGGCTTCTACAACATCGACGTCGACACCTCGACGCTGGTTGATCTCGCCAAGCCAACGCTCACCGAACAGCAGCGTCTCAACTACGAAGTGTGCGTCGACCTCACGCGCTACGTGCGCGGCGAAGAGCCCGCCGGTGTCACAATCTCCATCGGCGGTGAAATCGGCGAAGTCGGCACCGAGAACAGCACCCCCGAAGAGCTGAACGCGTTCATGGAAGGGTTCAACGCGACGCTCGCCGCGCAGGCGCCAGGGATGGCAGGTCTCTCCAAGATCTCGGTCCAGTCGGGCACGTCGCACGGTGGCGTGGTGCTTGCAGACGGATCTATTGCCGACGTCAAACTCGACCTTGACACGCTCGAGCGGTTGTCCAAGATCGCGCGCGACAAGTACAGTATGTCCGGCGCAGTGCAGCACGGCGCATCGACGCTCCCCGACACGGCCTTTGGCAACTTCCCCCGTACCGAAACAGCGGAAATCCACCTCGCAACCAATTTCCAGACGATGATGTACGATCATCTGCCGGATGCGCTGCGTGCGGAGATCTACGAGTGGCTGCGAGAGAATGCGAAAGACGAACGGAAAGCGACCGACACCGACGAACAGTTTTTCTACAAGACGCGCAAGAAGGCGATCGGACCGTTCAAGAAGCAGCTGTGGGCGATGCCCGCCGAGAACAAGGCGAAGCTCGCACACGCGTACGAAGCGAAATTTGAGTTCCTGTTCCGTCAGCTCGGCGTCGCAGGTACCAAAGAAGTGGTGACGCGTTTTGTCTCCGCCCCCGAGCAGCGTCTCCCGTTGCCGAGTGGAGCAAGCACGATCGTCGCCGCCCCGGATGACGCGGACCTCAGCGACTGATCGCTGAGTACACCATTACGAACAGCAGCGGAACGATTCTCGGAGTTCAGGGCCGCATGGCGGCCGGGGAGGCGTATGGCTCGACAGGATGAGTACGACGATGAACGCGTGGTAGTCCTCGAACGCGACGGCAAGGCCGGGGTCGGAATGCTGCTACTTGGCCTCGCACTCGGAGCCGGCGCGGCGCTGCTCTTTGCACCGGCGACTGGCGAAGAGACGCGTGAGCGGCTGCGCGGCGAAGCGCGTCGCGCTGGTCGCAAGGTGAAGGACGTTGCTGACGCGTTCGGCGATCAGGTGACGGAAAAAGTTGGTCGCACGCGTTCCCGCTTTGACGCGCAGGTCGAACGTGCGCGTGATGCGGTCGGTTCGCGCGTGAGTGCGGTGGGTGAGGCGCTTGACGCAGGCCGCAGCGCCACCGACGACGCACGCGAAGATCTCGAGCGTGCCGTGGCCGACGCCAAACGCGCCTATGCCGACAGCCGTCGTGCATATCGCGAGGCCCGGTTTGCACGCTCACGTCCCGTGACCGAGCACGACGACGTCGCGCTCGAATCGCCGGCCGCGATGGACCACGACGACGCTGACGGCGCTGCGACAGAAGGGTGAAGCCTTCGGTGACATTGCCCGCCGAGTCTGGAATCAGAGCGGCGAAGACAATGTGACATTCCTCGCGGGCGGGCTGGCGTTCAACGTCCTGCTCGCCCTCGTGCCGTTCGTGCTGCTGCTCATTCTTGGCCTTTCGTTCCTGCTCGGCAATGAACCACAGCGGGCGGCCGATACCGTCTCGCATCTTGTACAGGCGCTGCTCCCCATCGACGCGACGTCGTCGAGCCAATTGCTCCGTGACGCTGTTGACGAAGTATTGCGCACGCGTCAGTGGGTTGGCGTGTACTCGGCGATTGCGTTCATCTGGTCTTCGACACGGCTCTTCGGTTCGTTGCGCAGCTGTCTGTCGTTGATCTTCGATCGCAACGATCACGGCATCGTCACCGGAAAACTGTGGGACTTTTTCTCGACGCTCGTGACGACGCTCGCGATCGTGGTCTACGTCGTTTTCTCGACGTATCTCGACATGGCCACTACGCGCGGTCTCGCAATTCTGGTGAGCGTGGGGCTTCGTGAATCGGCGATGGGCACGGTGATGTACGTCTTCGGTCGCGTCCTCGCGATCGCAGTCGTTTTTCTCCTTTTCTACTCGTTCTATCGCGGGCTGCCGCGTCATCGGCCGGTGCCACGAACGGCGGCGATAGCTGCGGGCACGGCAGCGGTGCTCTTCGAGATCGCGCGGAATGTGTTTGCAGTGCTCGTCGTAAAATTCGATCCGAGCTCGCTGTACACAGGCACAATTGCAACCGTTGTGGCGGTCGTCTTCTGGACGTACTACAGCTCGTTACTCTTCCTCATCGGCGGCGAAGTGGCGCATGCCTATGACATGCGCCGCAAAGCGCTCGCCGCGCTCGACCGGCCGAAAATGCGCCGCGACATCACGCGAACCGGTATGCCGTCGACGCCGCGCAAACCGAAGTAGCAAACACACCGCCCCCCGATCTCCATGCCACCAAACCCGCGACAGCTGTGACTTCGACGATTACGCCCCCGATGCTCGACCTGCGCAGCGATACCGTCACCCGTCCGACCGCGGCGATGCGTCGCGCCATCGCTGACGCGGAAGTCGGTGATGACGATCGCGACGGAGATCCGACTACCCTCCGTCTTGAGGCGACAGTCGCGGAGCGATTGGGGAAGGAGGCCGCGCTGTTCTTTCCGAGCGGGTCGATGGCCAATCTTTCGGCGATCTGGCTCAACTCGAGGCCCGGCACCGAAGTCTTCGTCGACGAAGACGCGCATGTGGTGCACTGGGAAATCGCGGGTGTGGCAGGACTGTGTGGCGCGCAGATTCGCGTCGTGAAGTCGACGCAGCTGGTGTACGGTGCCGACGATCTGCGCGCGGCCATCCGTCCGCCCTCACTCGATGCGCCCGACCCGTCGATGGTGTGCGTGGAGAACACGCACAACGGTGCCGGCGGCGTTGTCACGCCGCTCCCGGCATTGCGCGCGATTGCCGACGTCGCGAAGGCGTATGGGCTACCGGTCCATCTCGATGGCGCGCGCCTGTGGAATGCGTCGGCGGCGACCGGCACTTCACTCGCCGAGTTCGCTGCCTGCGCCGATACTGTCATGGTCGCCTTTTCCAAGGGTCTCGGCGCGCCTGTTGGTGCAGCACTCGTCGGCCCCAAGAGTGTCATGACCAAGCTGCACAAAATCCGGAAGCGCTTCGGCGGCGGCATGCGTCAGAGTGGCATGCTGGCCGCAGGTGCGCTGTATGGACTCGAGCATCATCTCGATCGCCTGGTCGAAGACCACGAGGCCGCGCAGCTGCTCGCTCGTACCGTGGCCGGCGCTGCCGGCTGCACCGTGATTGCGCCGGACACCAACATCGTCATGATCGATCTGCCGGCCGCCCGAGCGGACGCGGTGTGCGCTCGCGCGCGCGGACTTGGCGTTCTGGTTTCCGCCTGGACGCCAAGCCGAATCCGGGCGGTCACGCACCTTGATGCGCCGACCGGCGCGCTCGAAATCGCGGCCCCGCTGCTGCGTCAGGCGATCGAGGAAGCGTTCGTCCAATAGCTCGTATTCGCTTGGCGTTGCGTCGTATTTGCACCTGACTAACTTGCTGGTGCTCCGGGTCCCGGAGGGCACCGGCCCGCCAACCCCGTCAGGACCCCGAAGGTAGCAGCGGCACGTGGAGTCCAGCGTCGCTTCGTCAGGCCCGGAGTATCAACGCGCGGCAGGTTCGCTCCCCAAAAGGGGCAGACCTCCGCGCGTTTTTTTGTGCTCCCCAAGGACTCGGCGGGTGCGGGCGGCGTTGTGGCGCGCCGAGATCGCTGAACTGCAGTACACGGAAAACTGCACGAGAAGAGCAACAGCGAGAACAGCAGGAGAACTGCCCCCGCGGAGACGTGGACGTGCCCCACAGAACTCCTCGCATCCAGGAGTCCACAACATTTTTTCTTTTTTGCTGCTGCTTCTCTCCTGCTGTTCTCGCCGTTGCTTTTCTCGTGCAGTTTCCCGTGTACTGCAGCTCCGTCGTGGTTAGCCCGACTCCGCCCCTCGCGGTCGGCGCGCATGGAAGCCACCAATCGCCCCAGTCCCCAGTCCCCAGTCCCCAGCCCCCAGTCCCCACTCCCCAACCGCTAACTTCCCTGCATGTCGCTCGCCCTCGCCCGCAAATACCGCCCACGCAACTTCGCTTCCGTTGCTGTCCAGTCGCACGTCGCCAACACGCTGAAAGGCGCGATCGCGCGCGGCCGAGTGGCGCACGGATATCTGTTGTGCGGACCACGAGGGACGGGCAAGACCACGCTGGCGCGTGTGCTCGCAATGGCGCTCAACTGTGAGCGACGCGGCGAGCCGGAGCTGCAGGGCGAGCCCTGTGGTTTCTGCGCCAACTGTCAGCGCATCTGGGCCGGCAGCGCATCGCTCGATGTCGTGGAAATCGACGCGGCCTCCAATCGCGGTGTCGATGACGCGCGCGAACTGCGCGAGCGTGCGATGTACGCGCCGTCAGGTGAAGACGGATACAAGGTCTACATCGTCGACGAAGCGCACATGCTGACACGGGAAGCGTGGAATGCGCTGCTCAAGATTCTCGAAGAACCGCCACCACGCGTCGTCTTTGTCTTTGCGACGACCGAGCCGCAGAAAATCGCGCAGATGGCGGCGCCCGTACTTTCGCGTCTGCAGCGATTCGATCTCAAGCGCATCGGCCCGGCGGAGATTCGCGAACGCTTGGCGATCGTGCTGCGCGAAGAGGGCGTCACCTTCGAAGACGAAGCACTGGCCATGATTGCGCGCGCTGCCGACGGTGGTTTGCGCGATGCGCTCTCGCTTGCCGATCAAGTGTTGTCGATCGGTGACAGCGCGAATGTGACTGCGGAACGCGTGCGTATCGCGCTCGGACTTGTCCCCGAGGAGGAATACCTCGCGCTGCTCGATCTCATCATCGAACGTCGCGCCGCGGATGTCTTTCCGGCGGTTCAACATCTCGCCGACAACGGCGTCGATTTCGGTCTGGTGATGTCCGGACTCGGTGAACTGCTGCGCGCGCAGCTCGCTATCTCACTCGGCGGCAACGTGCCCGAGCTGTCGGAGCGCATGCGCCTGGCGCTCACGGAACGAAAGAGTCGCGTCGCATCCAGTGATCTGCTGCGTATGCTACACGCGCTGCTCGAACTCGAACCGACCTTCCGGCGCAGCGGTCAACCGCAGCTGCTGATCGAAACGCTGCTTGTTCGCTTCGCGCTGATCGATCGCACCGTCGATCTCGAAGAAGTGCTCAAAGGCTTTGGTGATGACGGACGTGATGATCCACCCGTCCGTCGGGCGGCACGTGACGCCCGCGTGGCGTCCGCGCATGCGTTACCGCCGGCGCCCCCCGCGGTTGTTGCACCAGCCTTGACACCCCCACGCGAGAGCCACGCGCCGCCGGTGCCGCGCTCCGCGACTCAGCAGGTCGCTGAGGCCGCAGCTGCGGTGCAGATCGCGGCAGCAGCTGCATCCCCTGTGGTGCGCGACACCGGCGCGTCCACGCGGAACGACTACACCGCGCCTCCGCCGACATTGGCGCACGTGAAAGCGCGTTGGGCGAGTGTCGCTGATGCTGTGAAGGGAGCGGGGCGGGGAATGCTCGCGCAGGCCGTCCAGCGCATGGTGCCGATGGAAGTGCTCCCCAACGGGATGCTCGTGTTGAGTTACGTCAGCAACGACGACACCTTCGCCAAGGCAGTCGAAGGCGCGCGAACTGATGTCCTCGCTGCGGTACAGGGTGCGATCGAAGGCGTGACCGGAGTGACGCTCCGCCTCCAGCGCGCCGCAACGGAGCAGGTACCAAAGCCGACCAAACGACTGACTGCCGAAGTCGTCCAGCAACAGCGGCTCGAAGAGTTTGCAGCCAGTGATCCGTTGCTTGGCGCTGCTGTACGCGCACTGGATCTCGAACTGCTCGACTGAGTATTGAACTGCGTCCTCGACGTGCGACTCAGCGCGCGTCCCCTTCGTTCGGTTCACCGCGACTACTAACTTCTGCCATGACTGATTTCTTCAAGATTCTCGGCCAGTTCAAGGAGATGCAGGGCAAGCTGCAACAGACGCAGGAAGAGCTTGCCCGCAGCTCGTTCTACGCGGCCTCCGGCGGCGGCATGGTCTCGGTCGAATGCGACGGCAAGATGCAGGTGAAGAAGGTCAAGATCGATCGTTCCGTCGTGAACCCCGACGATGTGGAGATGCTCGAAGACCTCATCGTTGTGGCGATCGCTGAAGCGCAGAAAAAGGCGGCGCAGGTCGCGGCCGAGGAGATGAGCAAAGTGACGGGCGGCATCGAGCTGCCGTTCAAGCTCCCTTTCTGAACCCGCCCCTGCACACGACGCTCGTGACGCGGGCGCGGCGAGCCAACGTGATCGCCGATGGCATCAGGAGTTTTGCATGAGTTCTGCATGTCGGTGATTGACGAACTCACGAGCGAACTCGCGCGTCTCCCGGGGATCGGGCGCAAGACGGCGATGCGGCTGACGTACCATCTGCTGCGCCAGCCACCGGCGCAGAGTCGACGTCTCGCCGAATCGCTGGTCGCGTTGATCGAACGGGTGCGGGCCTGTGAGCGATGCCACAACTTCACGGAGTTGCCGTTGTGCGCGCTGTGCTCTGATCCGCGACGCGACGCGACACTGCTGTGTGTGGTCGAAGAAGCGGCAGACATCGCGTCGGTGGAGCGCGCCGGGGAATTCCGCGGCTTGTACCACGTCCTTGGCGGACGTCTCTCGCCGCTCGATGGTGTGGGCCCGGACGATCTGGCGATTGGTGCGCTGCTCGCGCGGATCGAACCCGAAGCTGTACGAGAAGTGATTCTGGCGACCAATCCATCGCTCGAAGGGGAGGCAACTGCGTTGTACGTGCAACGGCAGCTGGCCTCCCGTGGCGTCCGGATCACGCGTATCGCGCGTGGCCTCCCTGTGGGCGGTGATCTCGAGTACGCCGACGGGGTGACCATCGCCCAGGCCCTCTCGGCGCGTCGCGAGATGGCGTGAAGCTGGCGTGACACGGTTACTTTCGGGTGCCTCCGAGCGTTGATAGTGCACGACTCCCTCTCGCGAGGGAGTGCGGACCCTTTCTCCCAAATACGTTCATGCCCGTCGGCGCCGCCACCTGGTCGTTCACTGAGGACGATTTCGGGGCCATCACCATTACGCTGCAGCGATTTCTCTACGATGCGAAGGCGCGATGCGCGCTTATCGTCGATCGGAGCGGTCAGCTCGTTGCCACAGTCGGCGAGCCCCCCAACTTCGATGCGACCGCGTTTGCGACGCTGACAGCGGCCGATTTCAGTGCGAACGATCAGCTGGCCCGTCTCATTGGCGAGACTGATTTTAGCGTCCTCTTTCATCAGGGCGAACGCGAATCGATGTATCTCGCCGACATTGCACGACGCGTCATTCTCGTCGTGCTCTTCGACAATCGCACCACGCTCGGTCTCGTTCGTCTGCGCATGAAGAACGCGGTGGACGAACTGACGAAGACCTTTGAAGGCGTTTTTGCGCGCGGCGGGACCGCGCAGGCCACTCCGCCGGGATTTCTGGCTGGCGCCGAAGACGAGATTGACCGGCTTTTCCAGTAGGGGTGGCCGATGTCGATGATCAACTACGCCTCGCGCGAGATCAACTGTAA
>JBKJTE010000343.1:0-24887 GCA_046590495.1 Gemmatimonas sp.
AAGGTATCGCCGGCGCGATTCACGTAGATGTCGGTTTCCGAACACCAACAGGCGAATGCCAACAATCAATCAGCTGGTTCGTCGCGCCCGAAAGGACGTCGTCGAGAAGTCGAAAGCGCCCGCGCTCAAGAGCAATCCGTTCAAGCGTGGCGTCTGCACCCGCGTCTACACCACGACGCCCAAGAAGCCCAACTCGGCGCTGCGCAAAGTGGCCCGTGTCCGCCTCACGAACCAGCTCGAAGTCACCGCGTACATCCCCGGTGAAGGGCACAACCTGCAAGAGCACTCAATCGTGCTCGTGCGCGGTGGTCGTGTGAAGGACCTGCCGGGTGTGCGCTATCAGATCGTCCGCGGAACGCTTGACGCCTCTGGCGTGAACGGCCGCAATCAGAGCCGTTCGAAGTACGGCACCAAGCGTCCCAAGAAGGGCGCCGCGGCTGCTGCAGCCGCGAAGGGAGGTAAGAAGAAATGAGCCGCCGCAAGAGCGCCGTAAAGCGCACCATTCTGCCTGATGCGCGTTACGACAGCCAGACCGTTTCGAAGTTCATCAACTCGCTGATGATCCAGGGCAAGAAGTCGACGGCCGAAGGGATTTTCTATGGGGCCATGGACATCGTCGAAGCCAAGACCAGCCAGCCGGGTGTGGGTGTGTTCAAGCAGGCGTTGAACAACCTCAAGCCGGTCGTTGAGGTGAAGAGCCGCCGAGTTGGCGGTGCGACGTACCAAGTGCCCGTCGAGGTCCGTCAGGACCGCCGTACGGCGCTGGCGATGCGTTGGCTGATCGGGTATTCGCGCGATCGCAACGAGAAGTCGATGCGTGAAAAGCTGGCCGCCGAAGTGCTGGCCGCGAGCCGTGGCGAAGGCAATGCGATCAAGAAGAAAGAAGACACGCACCGCATGGCCGAAGCCAACAAGGCGTTCGCACATTATCGCTGGTAGCACTGCAGTCGTCAGCAAAAAAAGGCGCCCCGGATCTAGATGATCCGGGGCGCCTTTCGCTTGACTGTAACTCCATTTCTTGTCCTTCCGACCGCGTCTCGTCTGGACGACTCCGCCGAAGGTGGCGACGACCGACTTCAGACTGCTGACTACTGCCGGTTCACGCGACGGCGGGCAATCCCGGCAACGGCCGCGAGCCCCGCCGCGACCAGCGCGATCGATGACGGTTCCGGCACGGTGTTGAAGTCGATGGCGATCACGGCGTCGTTGAAGTCTCCATCGCTCCAGCCACGATTGTCTTCCCAACCGATGATCGCGTCCGCACCGCCAGGGCCGAAGTAGCCATTACCCGGATTCCATTGGCCAGTCCAAGAGGCAGGCGCGGGGTTGCGGAGACCGTTGGTCGACTGATCACTGACCGGCGCCCCTCCGTTCAGGAAAATGTTCGCGAAACCCTCATCCCACGAACCGTCCTGGGAAGCGCGCCCGGTGTTGTTCTGACGCGCCCAGCCGTATCCCGTGTAATACCAGTCGATGGTGTGGGTCTTCGCGCTAAAGTCGTATGTGTTCACACGGAGGCCGAAGACCAGCTCCTGCGACGAGGCGTAGCTCCCCGGCAGTGAGATCCACGGACCCGGCGTGATCGTGCTCGAATTTTCAGGCTTGCCGCCGATGAACGTGTAGTCGGCGCTGTTCGCGAGCGGATTGAACTGATTAAATCCGCTGCTGAAGAAGCCCTGAAAGAAGTAGACGTCGCTCTGGAAGTAGGCGATGCCGCCGAGGTACCGGGCGGCGACCGTCACTGGCGTGCCAGAGACACCGACTGCGGAGGCCGACACCGTGGTCGACGCGGGCGTCGCGTGTATGAGACAGCTTCCTGCCAGCTGATCGGCAGCGGAGCAGGTTTGCGCAGACGCGAGCTGCGGAGCCATCAGGCCGGCAGCCAGCAGCGCGAGCTGGGCACGTATACGAGCGGACATATGAAGAACCGATGCGAGAAGAGTGCTTGAACGCTAACAGGCTACCCACGTGGTGACGCCCTGAACGCACACCTGATTCCAGCAAGTGCCGTGCCGACCTCGACCATAAGCAAGAAAAACGGCCAATCAACTTCGGGCGACCCCGGTTTACTCTGCTACGAGCCGAAACTCGAGCTGGATCCGGGGCTGCGCTGAGAATGTGACCATTGCCGAGCTACCATGATCTTCGGCCACGTGTTGGGGCGGCGCAACGCATCTGTTGGATCACACTGTGATTGCAGTCACGTGATTTCGCCTGTCGTCCCAGACTTTTGCGGTGCGGTCTCCCGCGGCCACCGGTCGTCGACCACATAGGCAGGGCGTCGACGTGTCTCGTCGAGCGTCCGCCAGAGGTATTCGCCCAGAATCCCAAGCATCAGCATCTGCACGCCGGCCGTGAACGCGAGCAGAATGACCAGCGATGCGAAGCCTTGGACCGGGATGCCGCGAAACAGCCACGCCAAAAAAACGATCCCGGCGTACACAAACGACGAGAGTGCGACAGCCGCACCGAAGAACGAAAGGAATCGGATTGGTGCGTATGAGAAGGCAACGAATGAATCGATGAACAGCTTCAACTTCTTCGCGAACGTCCAGCGCGATTTGCCCTTGAGACGCGCGCGACGTACGTACGGGATCATCACCGGCGCAAATCCAAGCCAGAAAATAAGCGACATGAGATTCGTGTTTTTTTCACCGATACGCACGATTTCTGCGCCGACCTGGCGATCGACCAGGAAGCAATCAAAGCCTCCACTCGGATAGCCCTTGAGCGCGTAGCGCCGCAGGAGCGCGTAGTAGCTGTTCGAGAAGAACTTCTGCAGCGCGCTTTCCTCGCGATCAGCGCGGACCGCAATGACGACTTTCGTTCCGTGCTGCCAATGGCGCACCATCTCGATAAACAGCTCGGGCGGATCCTGCAGATCGGCCGGAATCATACCGATACAATCGCCGGTTGCAGCTTCGATGCCCGCGAGAATGGCTGCCATTGATCCGAAGTTGCGCGAAAGTCGCAACACCTGGATCACATCGGGATACTTCGCCTGCCATTCGCGCAGCAGTTCGAGTGAGCGATCTTCTGACCGATCGTCGACAAACACGAGTTCGAGTTCGACATCGCCGAGTTGGTCACGCAGCGCGAGCAACTGCGGCAACGTGTCCGGAATATTCGGTTCGGAGAAGTAGACCGGCACCACGATGCTCAAGCGCGCAGGCGTCGTCATCTCACAGCACTCCCGGCGCGAGGAGCGCCTCGATGACGCGTTCCTGTTGCGCTCCAGTCATGTGCGGACCGATCGGCAAGCTCAATGCGGACTGCGCAATCATGGATGCGACAGGAAAGGCGTCCAGCGGGAAACGTGACGATGCATAGGCCTGCTGACGATGTGGAGGCAGCGGATAGTGTACCATCGTGCCGATGCCTGCAGCGGCGAGTCGCTGTTGTACATGATTGCGATACGCCGCATCGTCCGGCACACGCACCACGTACAAATGCCACGCAGGCTCGGCCCACACAGGTACAAACGGCAACACGAGCGGTGACGATTCGAGCGCCGATGCGTAGCGCGCCGCCTGTTGCGCGCGCCGCGCGTTCCACTCGTCGAGCCGGCGCAGCTTCAGGTCCAACACTGCCGCATGCACTTCATCAAGACGGCTGTTCACACCTTGCACTTCGTTCAGATACTTCACGCGCGAGCCATAGTTGCGGAGCACGGAGACCCTGTCGGCAACGCTCGCGTTGCGTGTAGTGACGGCGCCGCCATCGCCGAGCGCACCAAGATTCTTTGTGGGATAGAAGCTCCACGCAGCAGCGTCGCCGAGTGAGCCGACTCTTTGACTGTTGTAACGCGCGCCGTGTGCCTGCGCCGCGTCTTCGAGCACCAGGAGATTGTGCTGTGCGGCGAACGCATTGATCGGTGCCATGTCTGCCGGCTGGCCATACAAATGCACCGGGAGAATTGCACGGGTCTTTGGCGAGAGCGCGTCGGCCAGTCGTGTCGGATCGATGTTGTACGTGCGCGCGTCGGGCTCGATGGGAACAGGAACCGCGCCAACCTGCGTCACCGCGAGCCACGTTGCGATATACGTGTTGGACGGCACAAGGACTTCGTCGCCTTCGCCCACGCCGAGTGCGCGGAGTGCGAGTGTGAGCGCATCGAGCCCATTCGCGACGCCGACAGCGTGTGTCGTGCCAACGTACTCGGCGAAGTGTTGCTCGAACTGCTTGAGCTCTTCGCCCAGCAGATACCAGCCACTCTCGAGCACTCGCGCAACGGCGGTGTCCATCTCGCCCCGCAGCTCGTCATACGCTGCGTGCAGATCGAGAAATGGCACCGACGCACGGCTCGCCGACACTGATGGATTGGTGGCGCTGTTGACGGTGTTCACGACGTTGCGGCCAATGGTGTGAGTGACGGCATCGAGCGCGGGAGTCTGCTGCACTCAATCACGATGTGCGTGTACGGAATGCGATAGAGGCCGGTCAGAATGTGCGTCTCGAACGACGGAAATGCGCGGGCCACGAGCGACTTCCACTCGTGTTCCCGGCGAATATTTTTGCCGCGGTCCTGCGACATCAGCCATCGCGACCAAGGTACCTGATAGGCGAGCGTTGTCGGCTCGAGGCAGACCATGCGTCCCATCGGCTTGAGCGCGCGGGCCGCGAGCGCCAGGACATCGAGCACTTCCGCGTCGTCGAGATGGTGCAGCAGCCCGTTGCATAACACGAGATCTGCGTCTGCAAGGCGGGAGTCCGCATGCGTGAGGAAATCCGCCGCAGTACCGACGAGGAACTCGCCACGCGCGCCGTAGCGTGCCTGTGCGCGCGCGATGTACTGCGCGCTCAGATCAAATCCTACGTAGCGCACATTCGTCGGCAGAAAGTCGAGCACCTCGCCCGTACCACACCCGACGTCAATCACTTTCGTGCCGGCGCTTGCGCGCCAGTAGCGTTCGGCGAGCCACCGACGTGCGCGATTGGCACCGGCAAGCGACTGCACGGCGGCGTAAATGCCGCCCAGTGACAGAATGCGTCGTATGCCGCTGTCGTCTTGCATGAGCGACGCTACGCGGTTGGTGTGGTGATTTCGCGTACGAAGTCGTCGTAGTCGCGGATGTAGTCGGCCTCGTCGTACACATCCGATGCGAGCACGAGCAACAGTGAATCGTGCGAGTACTTGTACTGCACGGCCCACACCATCGGCGGGATGTGAAGGCCGAGCGTCGCGCGATCGAGCACGACCTCCTCGCGCTGATGTCCGTCGTCGAGCACAACCGAGCAGCTGCCGCGCACGCACACCAGAAACTGGTGCAGTTTGCGATGCGCGTGTTCGCCCCGCACGCGCGTGCTGGGCACGTCGTAGATGACGAAGAATCGTTTTGGCACGAAGGGAAGATGCTTGTCGATTTCACCGAAGGTCAGCGTACCGCGCAGGTCTTCAATGAGTGGCATGGGATGCAGGCGCGCTCCGCCAACCTGCAGCTCACGAATGGCGCTCGGTGCCGACGCCGGGGGAGGGGCCGGCTCTTCTACGCTGTCGACATACCCGATGATGCGCGCCGGATTGCCGGCAACGATCGCATTCGACGGGACGTCGTGCGTGACGACGGCGCCCGCGCCGACCATGCAGCCACGGCCGAGCGTGAGTCCGGGCAGGATCGTCGCATTGGCGCCGATCGAGGCACCGGCCCGTACCAGAGTCCGCGCGTACCCCTCAGGGCGCTGGCGGCTGCGCGGGAACGGGTCGTTCGTGAAGGTGGCGTTCGGGCCAACGAAGACATCGTCCTCGAGGGTGACACCATCCCACAGCTGGACACCGCACTTGATCGTGACGCGATCGCCGACCACAACGTCATTCTCCACGAAGACATGGTCGCAGATGTTGCATTCCCTCCCGATAGTCGCATCCGGCAGCACATGCGCGAAGGCCCAGACGCGTGTGCCGGCCCCGATGCGCGACGATTCAATCAGCGCTTGGGGATGGGCAAAAAAATCGGTCACGCTTCCTCCTCGAGAAGGCCATGATGCGAACTATCGTTAATGTACAGGATTCGGGCCCGACGGCGTCGACCGAATCTCGCTCCCTACGCTCAGCAGGACGATTGAGTACGTGACCAGCATCGCGCCCCGCATTGCACGTTGGTTCAGCCGCGCCGAAACCGGACGCGATCGCCTCTGGGGATCGCTCCAGGCGTTCACGTCCGAAGAGCGGTGGCTACTCGGATTTCTGATCGCGCTGGGCGCGTGGATTCGCCTGCACGATCTGGGGTACAACAGCGCGTTCAATGACGAATCGATCAACGTCATCGTTGGGCGCGACGTATTGGCGGGGCAGCTGAAACCCAGCCCGATCCCGATGTACGTCGGGTGGTACCTGTTTCCGCTCATGGCGTGGTGGGCCGATCAACTCGGCGGGGTCGTCGGTATGCGTGCGATGACCGGGGTGCTTGGACTTGGCACCATGTGGGCCGTCTCGCACATCGCGCGTCGCGTTTTCGGCAACAGCGAGGCGATTGCTGCGCTGATTCTCGTGATGGTGCTCTCGCCATTCGTTTTCGCCGGCCGTGTGGCATTTCGCGAGGCGGGAACGATCTGCTTCATGGCCGGCGGCGTGGCCTGCTTTGTAGAAGCATGGGCAACGGACCGTCGGCGGTTCTGGTCCGCGTCGGCATTGTTCGTGTTCGCCGCGTTTCTGTGCAAGCATCCGATCGGCATGTATGGACCGCCGATGGTCGGCCTCGCAATTCTGTCTGGTGCGAATGGCCGTCGCTGGTTCGCGCTGCTGCTGACGGCGTTGGTGGCGACGTATCTGGTGCTCTATCGCGCCGAGATGATGGAGATGTGGCATGTCCTGCGCACCACGCCGATTCTTTATGCGCCGGATGCCGAGATCAAGAACATCTACGGCATCCGTCGCCTCGATGTCTACGCGACGTTTGCGCTCGCGCTGATCGGCTTCGCGCTCGATCGGAAGTCGATGGTGGCGATGCGACTATGGCTACTCGGCGGTGGATTGCTTTTCGCGGCAATCCATGTCACGCAACGCGCGGATCAGAACACGTATCGTCATGCCGCCTATGTGTTGATATTTTTTGTGCCGTTGGCTGTGCATGCAATCGCGCTGCTGCTGTCACGGGTGAGCGCTGCCGGAATTCCGTTGCCCAAGTGGGCGCTCGCGATCAGTGCGTCATTGGTTGCTGTGCCGCTTGCACTCGCAGGCCGCGATTGGAAAGTCACCCGATCAGACGTCGCCTTCGGTTGGGTCAGCAACACGTTCGCCGCAGACTATTTGCGTGCATGGACCGGTGGGTCGCGTCTTGTACTCGTTGACGATCAGACGTTGCGCTACGAGTTGTGGCCCGAGTTCAAAACATGGCAGATCACCGACGCATTCTACTATAGCTATCAGGGGCAATTGAACGGTCCCGCGTATACCGCTGCGGTACGCGATGGCGTGTTCGATTTCATTGTGCTCGACGGCGCGGCGTACGACGCATCAACAAAAATGCGCGACGCGATCATGCCGGTGATCTGGGGGCACTACGTCCTCGCAAACGAAGTGGCGGACTCGATCACGGGGCAGGGGGTTCAGGTCTACCGTCGTGCGTGGCCCGCCGTCGCGCCCCCCGGGCAACGCACGGCGCGGTTGCTGATCAACGAGCCAGAGACGGGCAGTCATTCGTCCACCGCAAACGTGTACGTGCGCGGCGTGCTGAATGCGCCGCGAGGTGGCGAGCGTATCCAGATTGAAGTGTTCACCAATCAATGGTGGCCGCAAGGCTCACCGGTCGACGTCGATCCGCTCACCGGCACGTTCGAAACAAACGTGTCACTCGGCGGCGTTGGTGCCCAGCGTTGTCACCATCTCATTCGCGCACGCGCATACGATTTCCGCCGTCGATTGCTCTCGAGTACGATGGTTGTCGACATTGCCCGTATCGATCCGAACGAACCGGATCCCAACTGCGAGCATAAGTAGCGCGTTGGCACGTCAGTGAAGAGCGGGGCAGGGGATCGCAAGACTGTCCTGCGTGCTGCGCGTTACACCGCTGACCAGTACCTCATGCAGGATCCGATTGTCGGACGCGAGCAATCGTACGCGAATGGTGTGCGCGCACCGTGACGATCCTTCACCGCCGAGTACGACGCGTCGCGCAAAGCGACCGGAGTTGGACGGGGTGAGGGGCTCGCCTTGTGCGTACCAATCGTCCGTCATCACATCAAACTTGACCCGCGCACCGGGTACGTTGCGTTCAACGTGTCCTGAGACGATGGTCGATGGATGCAGGCCAGCGGCGAGCACCGTTGCGCCGGGCTGTGGCGACTCAACAATGATCGTCGGTGCATCGACTGGACGTGTGACGGGAGGCGTGACCCGTTCGTAGATGACGGCATCGGTGCCGGTGTTTGGCTGCAGCGTGCGTAATCGTTCCACGTAGCGCGACATCACCTGCGGGTCGATCGCCAGCTGCAAGGCGCGCGCTTCCTCGGTGTTGTTGCCGTCGAGCACGACGTAGTCGAAGTAGCCCGCATTGATAGCGCGCGCGAACGACTCAGGGGCGACAGCACCGCCAAACGTCAGCATGTGCTCATCGGCGATATGATCCTGTGGCGTAAAGTCGCTGAGCAAATAGCGCAGTGCCGCATCGTCAACCAGGATGCGCTGACCGTACTGCATTCGCGTGCGAAGAAAATCCTCCACAACGGCCGTGTTGGGCCACACCACCGGTAGCCCACCGCGCACTGGGCTGAGCCCATGGCCACTGATCAGAATCAGACTTCCGGCAGTGATCGTGATCAGCGCAGACGCGAGCACGCGATCTTGCTTTACAAGGCGATCTGCAAGCCCGAGCGCCCCCGCTGCCGCAGCCGGAAGCAACAGCAGGACAGGGTAAACGGTGTGCGACCAGGCGTGCGGGTCGAAGGTGCGGGACGCTGGCACGATCGCGAGTGTAATCGCGAGCACCGCGAGTATGCCGACGATGATGCGAGCCTCGCGATCGCCGCGCACAAACGCCACGAGCGCAAGAATCCCGATCACCCACACGTCGAGGCTGTTGCGCACGTACAGCGTGGCCAGATCAGCGTCACGACTGCGCAGACTCTCCGAATTCGCAACGGTCGCGAGCATCTCACGCAATACGCCGACATACCAGAACGCATAGAACGCCAGTGCGAGCGGTACGGCGAGCGTGAACACCCACCCGCGGCGGCGATTGAGGAACGGCGCCAGCAGACAGAGTGGTGGGATAATCGCGGCCAGTGAGTGCTTCACCAGCACACAGGTGATCGCAAGGAGCGAGGCACCAATCCACGCCGCCCATCCGCCTGTCTGCCATGCGCGCACAAACGCAGCGAGTGTAAACGCGAGCAGGGCCATCCCGGCTGCATCGGGCGTGGCGATGCGCGATGCCAGAATCGCCGGCGTGAACGCAGCAAAGAACAGTGCGGCGACGAGTCCGGTCCGTTCGTCGAACAGTCGACGCGTCAGCATGAAGACGCCCGCAACTGCGACCGTGCCCAACGTTGCGGCAAGCAGGCGAAGCGCCGTCAGGCCACCGACGCGATCAGCGATGGCCGTCGCCGCGGGCCAGAGGTACCAGCCGAACGCCCCGCGCATGTACGCCCCGACATCTGACGCTCCCGCAAGGACGCTGCGTCCCATCAGGATCATGAAGCTTTCGCCTTCGAACGCGGAATTGAAATTCAGATCGATCGCGCGGATCGTGAATGCGGCCGCGAGAATCACCAGCAGCCAGGTGCTGTGCTGGGTCGTGATATGTGGTGAATGGCGCAATCGCACTGTGAGGGCTTCCAGCTCAGCGTCGCGACGCGATTCCGGGGGCGGAGTCACGGACACCGCGGTGCGCAGAGCGAGCGTAGTTGGACGAAGCTGGGCATCACGGTAATTTGCCCGTCGACGAGCGATGCTGCAAAACTGACGTGCTTCGAACGGTCGCGTTGTGCACGTTCTCTTCTTCCCGTGACGATGTGAGCTCGAATCGGAACACGCTTCTTTCGCGGGCGGCAACACTCGTAGCGCTGACTGCGCTGGGTTGCACGCAGTGGTTGCTCGCGCGCCAGCTCAAGAACGATGCGTTCGTCGACGAAGCAACTTACATCGTCTCCGGCCAACTGCTGCGCGAGTCGGCAGCAACCGGCGCGACGGCCCCGCCGATCGCAAGCTACCTCTCCGGAGCGCCGCACCTCTATCCTGCGCTCGCCTCGGTCATCTACGATCGCAGTGGACTAGAGGCCGTTCGGGCATTCAGCCTCGCGTGCCTCATCCTTGCCATGCTCGCCGTCTACGCGACGGCCCGCCAACTCTTCGAAAATCGTCTGGCGGGAGTTGCCGCCGCGGCGGTCTTCTCGCTTCAGGCACCGGTTCTGTTTCTCGGACGCTTCGCGACCTACGACGCGCTGAGTGTGGCGCTGCTGGCATTGGCGTTGGCATTTGCGGTCCATCGCGGACACCGATGGCGGTGGAACAGTGCCGCACTCGCCGGCGCCTGCATCGGCGCCGCGTCTGTCATCAAGTACGCTACGCTTCTCTATGTACCGTGCATCGTGCTTGTTGCCGCGCTTGTGCTCCCGCCGCCCGACCGGTGGAAACGCGGCGCCATTGCCGCACTTGGTGCCGTTGCGGTCGGTGCCGCGCTCTTCGCACTCGGCCAACCGCGTGAACTACTGACCGGACTCGTCTCCACCACGCTCACGCGTTCGGTGACGAGTGGCGGACGCGCGACCGACATCATTCTCTTCGCCGCCTCGCTCGGCGGTGTTGCGGCGCTGATTGCGCTGCCGGCGTTGGCCCTTGCGTCCGCATCGGTGCGATGGGCCGCGATCACGATCTTCGTCGCGGCACTTCTTGCGCCGATCAATCACGTTCGGCTGCACGAATTCGTGTCGTTGCACAAACACATGGCGTTTGCACTCGTGCTGTTCGCGGCGCTCGGTGGCGGTTCTGTCGCGGCGCTCATCGCTTGGCTCCGTCGTCGAATGGAACGCGGACAGAGCGTGATTGCAGTCGCCGTCGGCGCTGCCGCAATTGCGATCGGTGCGCGCGCGATTCTTCGTCCGGGCATCGATGAGGCTCAGCGGCTCTTTCAGTATTGGCCCGACAATACGCGACAGGCATATCTCGATTTCACGCCGGTGACAACAAAGACCGCGCGCTTCCTCAGCGAAGAACCAGACCTCGGCACGCTCTACCTCGGCAAACTCGCGCCCGTGGAGCAGTGGGTGCATCCGTACTACTTCGATTACGACGGGCAGCAGGCGCGAAAGCCGGCCGACATTGCGCCCTATCGACTCGCCATTCGCGACGGCTACTTCACGGCGGTGCTACTGCGCTTCGGGCCGCAGCGTGAGTGGGCAACTGCTGTCGAGGAAGAGCTACTGCGCTCGCAGCCGCGCTATCGCCTTGCTGCGCGTCTACCCTTCACGCTGGTGGATGGACCGGGCGCGTACCAGCTGTGGGTGCGCGCCGATGCGCCGGGTGCCGATCGTGTGCGATAGTGCAACTAGAACGCGTGCCGGATGCTCAGCCGCGCCTGCTGCAACCGGAAGCCGCCCAAGTTGTCGAGATAAAAGAAGCCAGCCGAGCCATCCCATCCATGACGACCAACGAGTCGCAGCTCTGTATTCGCGTTGAAGCTGTTCGCGTTTGGCGCCGCGTTCCTCCCTGACACGAGCTGGCCCACCGAGCCATCGGTGCGCCAGGTCAATCGACCATTGATGGGCACACTGAGTCCCAGCGAAACGAACGCATTTCCGAAGTCTTCGGGGCTCCAATAGCCGCCGAACTCATTGCGCGGATCGTTGGGGCCGCCGCGGTTCGCGTCGAATTCAAAGCCGAAGTATGAATAGCCGGCGCCAACTTCTAGGCGCGCATTTCCTGTACCCAATCCAACACCACGCGTCGCTGAAAGACTGAACTCGCGGCGCATGTTGTCTCGCAGTCCCTCACCGGTGTAGACGCCGATGCCCGCCGTGCCGAGCACTGCGATGCCGGCGCCAACTGCGGGAAGACGTAGCACGAGGCCGGTCGAGTTCGCGCGCACCTGCCCATAAAAGACGCCGTTTTCAGTCACACCGCTCGCCGCGCGACGCGAGTCTTCAATAGCGGCACGGCGCACGAAGAAGTTGAGCGAGCCTCGGCCGTTGAGTGACGTCTGAATCTCCGCCGCTGCAGACCATCCGGTTGGCGCGTTCTGATACTGCTCCGCGCCAACCTGAAGCTTCGCGAGCGTGATACTCGTGGCGCGTTTTTCGATCGCCGCAGAAACGCTTCCTGAAACGAAGTGCTCGTTGGGCGCGATGTACTGCGTCGGGCCACCGCTCAATGTGAATCGTGTTCCGGTCGCCACAGGCACCGAGACGTTTGCCAGCGCCCGCGTGAGTGTAAGCCCGAACGATGTGTGCGCAACGACAACATCGAAGCCGGCGATCGGCGCAGCACCACGTCGTACCCAGTCAGGTGCACTCGGATAGGTCGTTTCGACTAAACGACTCGCAACCTTGCGGGCTTCAGAGAATTCCCCGGCCGCGAGCAGCGCATATGCGAGCTGTTCGGCGAGTTGCGTGTTGCCCGGTGCACGCGCGAGCTGCGGACGAAGAATCGCAACCGCATCGCCCGGACGGCCAACTTGCACCAGCAGACTCCCGCGGCCGAGCAGGAGGGTGCTGTCGTTCGGTGCGCGGATGAGCAGTGAGTCGGCAAGTGCGAGCGCTTCGCGGGCGCGTCCGGTCCAGGTGAGCACGTTCAAGCGACCACGTGCGGCGGCGACGTTGCCGGGCGAACGTGCAATGATGGCTTCGTACATCTGCATCGCTTCGCCGCGCGTCTCGGTCACCCACGACAGCACGTCCGCGTATTCCGTCATCAGCTCGAGCGACATCGAGTCTTCGCGCACAAGTGCTGAGAGGCGACGGATACCTTCAGGACGCGTCGATGGATCCCACGTCAATGCGGACGCGATTGCATGGCGAACCTCGCGATCGGTGGGCTTGGCGCGCTCGAGTTCGCGTAGCGTCGAAAGTCCTTCTGCGCGCGTGCGCGGTGTCCACGTGAGCGTCTGCCCGAGGGCGAGGCGCAGCGAAAGTGAATCCGGCGCAAGCGCCGCGGCCGTTCGCAGATGTACGAGTCCTGCGTCGGTCTCGCCTGACCACGCCAGCCACTGACCGAGTTCACGCTCGAGCACAAAGTTCGATTCGCCAAGCGCCGAGAGTCGCTTTACATACGGCAACGCGTCGCGCCATTTGCCCTGTGAACTGTAGACGTCGGAGAGTTCGCGCAGCGCTGGACGTGATGCGCTGTCCGACTGCAATACGTTGAGATACAGCAACGTCGCGCGATCAACGGCGCCGCGTCTGCTCGCCGCGCGCGCCGAGTCGAGCGTTGCGTTCGACGTCTGCGCGTGGACGCGGTGCGGAAGTGCAAAGCAAACGAGCGCTGCACTTGCGGCGAGCGTACGCGCGATCCACGAGTGAGCTGATTGGGTCATGCGTGCTGCGCCTCTCCGTTGCCGAATCGTCACGCTGCGGAAGCCTTGTCGGACGCATCGCTGGATCCGTCGCTGATTGCCTTGCTCGATCCGTTTGCAAGCGATGTCGTGCTGCCGAGCGTGCGCGGCTCCTGATGCTGCGCTGTCATCGTCAGCCACCGCGCGTGTCGTGGTGCGACTTCCATGAAAAGGTGCTGCATGACCTTGTCGCCGTCGGCGAGATCGCTGACGAGAAAGCGAATTCCGTTTGCATAACGCCAGCGCCCATCCACCTTGAACTGCTCGGTCCATGCGACTTGCCCGAACGCTTGAATCGTCTTCTGCGGCAGCGACAACTTGACGTTGACGTATGTACCAACCGGCACCTCTTCATCGAGGGTCATCGACACACCGCTGCGATTCAGATTGCGCGCGAACGTCCGGCCGGCGATACCCGCTCGGCCGGTGGCGTCAAAGCGATGTAATTCGAAATTGGCCTCCACATCGAGGTCCTGCGGAAAGCGGTAGGTCGAGCGCGCTTCGCGGCGCTCCACGACGCGTGCGACCGCTGGCGACGTAACGGCAAAGAAGTAGACACTGAAGCATGCGGTCACGATGTATGCCCAGAACTGCCCTTCGTTCTGGGCCTGCCACGCTTGCACAACGGCCCACACCATCGCCGTGTACACGAGAAAGAGCAGCACGATGTACGGTGCTGCCTGCGCGAGCGGCGTCACCGGAGCGCGGGACTTTGGTGTGACCTGAAACGTGGCGTCCTTTTCGAAATAACCCGACGCGGCCGTCAGCGTCGCGTGAATCTTGACGAAGTTGTATCGCTCCATCAAAAACGGCGTGCGCCAATTGCCTGCGAGTATGCTCGTTGCCGCGAGATTCGCAGCAAGGAACGGCAGGTAGTGGATGGCGAAAGCCAGCGGGTCACTCAACAGCGGGAAAATGCCCGTCAGCGACGCAAAGACCACGGTGATGACGCTCAGCAGGCGGACCCAACTGAAAATGATGTTGTACTCGTACGACGCGAGGTAACAGAAGCGCTGACTGAGCGTGAGACCCTGACCAAAAATCGGATGCTCGAGCCGCATGACCTGTGTTGAACCGATCCCCCAGCGCCGCCACTGTGCAGCGTAGCCAGCGAACGTCTGTGCCGCGAGACCGCGCGCGAGACTACGATTGAAGTAGAGCACGCGCCAGCCGCGCTTCTGTAATCGCAGACCGGTGTGCAGATCTTCCGTGATCGTACCGGTCGCAAAGCCGCCGATATCATCGAGCGCAGAACGACGGATCATCGCTGGACTGCCGCAATAGATCGTCGCATTGAAGCCATCCTTCGCGGGTTGAATCACGCTGAAGAACAGCTCCTGCATCTGCCAGCCGTTGCGCTGTCGCCAGTCCATCTCATGCTGGAACGAATCGAGGTTATAGCAATCCTGATTCGCCTGCACGATGCCAACTTCACGCGAGCGGAAGAAACCGATCATCTCATCGATCAACTCGGGCACCGGGACGTGATCGGCGTCGAGCGTGACAATGAATTCGGCGCGACTGTGCGTCAACCCGTTGTTCAGATTTCCGGCTTTCGCGTGCAATCGATCGGCGCGACCCAGGTACACGCAGCCAAATTCTGCCGCGAGTGCGGCGACTTCAGGACGATTCCCGTCATCGAGCAGCAGTGTGCGGTGCGGATATCGAATCGCCACCGCGCAGGCCACCGTATCGCGCAACAACTCGAGTGGCTCGTTGTACGTCGCAATGAACACATCGACGGTGCGTCCTTCAAGCGGCTCGGGCACTTTGTAAAAGCGCTGTCGCCAGCTCACAACCATCAAGCCGACCGTGGAGATGTACGCCATCATCTCGGTCGCGATGAAAATCAGAAAAAACCAGTGTGCCGCAGGATTATCCGTCTCGGCTGCGCGCCACCACAGATATCGCGCGCCTAATAGAATCGTCGCCAACGACAATAGCCGCTGCGACCAGACCAGCGTCGGCGGGCGCTTCAGCAGCGCGAGCGATTGCGACGTCGTGGCAGTGGGCATGCGATGATGGCGAAGGGAAGGCGGACGACGATGAAGGCAGCGCTGGATACCAGACGATCAACAACACCAGCGTGGCACGACCGTCACTCCGCGGGCAAACACGTGCGTTCAGTCATTCGCACGCGGCACGTTGTGTTTCGGTAGCGGCACATCGTCTCAAGAAACGATTGACGATCGACGAAAGAAGGAGATGCGCTCCGTGCGCGCTCACTCTCCTCGCGATCCGTCTGCCGTGCATCTGCTGCGTACATCCGTGCTTCTGCTGCTGTTCGCGGTCGCCTGTGCGCCCGGTGAACGGGCACTCGCGCCCGCCGATGAACACCAGCATTCGGCTCGTCACAATCTGAGCACGGACGAGGACAGCGTCTACCGCTGGTCTGATCCCGCGGCATGGCCCGACGGCCAGCTTCCCGCTGCTGGAGCAAACGTCCTGATCCCCGCAGGGCGGCACGTACTACTGGATACTACGCCCCCCGCTGTGCGCCAGATCACCATTGCCGGCACATTGGAATTCGCCGACGATCAGGATCTCGCCCTCTCTGCGCGCGCGATCGACGTGCAGGGCACGCTCGTCATCGGCAGCGGTGCACATCGCCATCAGCATCACGCGGTCATCACGTTGCTCGGCACCGCGCCCGAAGACGCACCACTGGGTGCGGGCGCCAAGGGTATCATCGTCACCGGCGGTACACTCGAACTGCATGGCGCCTCTGTCGTCTCCTGGACACGACTTGGTGCGCATGCGCGGGCCGGTGAGTCGACGATCGAACTGGAACGCGAACCGTCCTGGCGGGCCGGCGACCGTATCGCCATCAGCGCAACGGGATACGACCCCGCCGACGCTGAAGACGCCATCGTCGCCTCGGTCAGCGGGAGAACGGTGCAGCTCATGCACCCGCTTACACACTCGCACTGGGGCGAGTTGCAAACGATTGCGGGCCGCGCCCTTGATGAACGCGCCGAAGTGGCCCTGCTCACGCGCAACATCGTCATTCAGGGCGACTCGGCCTCCTCGGTCACCGGATATGGCGCGCACGTCATGATCCATCCCGGCAGCGCGGCGCACATCGAAGGTGTTGAGTTCCATCGAGTCGGTCAGCGTGGCGCGATGGGGCGCTACCCGCTGCATTGGCATCTCGCGAGAGAGACGGAAGGGCACTACGCGCGCGACAATTCAGTCTGGGAAAGCTTCAATCGGTGCATGACCATTCACGGTACCAACGGCGTCACGCTGGAACGAAACGTCTGCTACGATCACGCTGGACACGGGTATTTCCTCGAGGACGGCATCGAGCGCGGCAACGTACTCGCTGGCAATCTCGGCTTCGGCACGCACGCGCCGCCCGCATCGTCACGGTTGCTGCCGTCGGATGAACGTCCCGCGACATTCTGGATTACCAACCCCGACAACGATCTGCACGATAATGTCGCCGCGGGCTCTGAAGGCTTTGGTATCTGGTACGCGCTTCCTGAATATCCGACCGGGCTGTCTGCCACGCGCAGCATGATGCCGCGTCACCTCCCACTCAGAAACTTTGACCACAACACCGCGCACTCGAACATCAAGAGCGGGCTATGGGTTGACGAAGGGATGGATGCGCAGGGTCAGCTCAATGTCGCGTGGTACGAGCCGCAGGCAGACATGATCTCCGGGAACGCCGGCACGGCGAGTTTCCGCGGACTCGTCGCGTACAAAAATCAGGCACTCGGCGCGTGGTTTCGCGGCAGCAATTTACGGCTGGTCGACGCAGTACTCGCCGACAACATGTCAGGCGCTGCATTCGCCGCGACGGAGAGCACACTCGAAGGCGCATTTGTTGTCGGGGTGAGCGACAACGCCGGGGTGAATCCGCGCGCTTGGGCACCCGTGCGTGGTTTTTGGTTCTACGATGGACCGGTCGGCGTCACGCGCAGCCTCTTCGCCAACTTCGACGCACGTGCCGGAATTGATGCGAGCGCACTGGGCTTTCATCCAGTGAATCCGTGGCCGATCAGCGCCGACAACTGGGTCGAGAAGACGACATTCGTTGACGCCGTTCCCGTTGCATTTGATGCGGTGACGCAAGCGTTCGACGCGACCAAGTCTGCCGTGGTTGTCGATCGCGACGGTTCACTGGGCGGCGCACCACACGCTGTGTTCGTTCCCGACGCACCACTGTTGCGCCAAGGTTGCGAACTTCGCAGCAGTTGGCGCGCCTGGGTGTGCGCTGCGGCCGTTACGCAGCTCGTTGTGCGCAGTGATGCCCGCTTGCCTGAAGGTGTGACAGTGCAGCGTGTCGGCGAGCCGGAGACGCAGGCACGTGTCTCGCCGGTGCGCTACGACTCGACATTCACGACACTCACCGTACCACTTGGCGTTCGCATCGAAGCACGCACGCCAGGGCTCGCGCCGGAGCACTTGTCGCTCTCCACCGGGAGCGTCGAGCTCACGTCAATACTCGACATCACCGTGCCTGCGTTTCGCGCCGATGCGCAGGTCGCTCAGCGAGGACGGGCGCTGGAGTTTGTGGACGCTACCGCGCTTGAAAGTTGCGTTGACTGCTATGGCGGCGACGGAGCGACTGGTCTGCTTCGCCTGCGTCTGCGCGCCGATCCGCTGTCGCACTCGATCTCCATCACGATCGATCGCGCCGGCGCCGCGGCGTCAGCACACAGCGCACCGCCCACTCAGCGCGCGCCGGATGAACGCGCGAGTTCGGTGTTGAAGTACGGCAGCAGAGCGTTGAGCGCGAGGATGTAGTCGTCGACGGCAAGTTGCGGCGCGGTCCGAATACGCACGTTGTGCCTGCACCTGTTTTTCTTCGACGACGCGATTTCCCCTTGCATCGTCTTGAGCAGCGTGTCGAGCGAGCCGGTGGTGCCGCGCGCCGTGTAGCGATTGGCGCCGACGATCAGCACTTCGGCAACCGAGCCGGTGTCGACCTTGAGCTCGATACATGTCGGTGTCTGACGGGAGCGTCCCGGTCCCGCGCCGCCCTCGCCCGTGCCACTGCCGTTTCCGATACCCGACCCGACCACGCGGCTTGGTCGCGGTGAGGCGTAGCCACTTCCGGTTCCGATCCCATTCCCGCTGCCGCTCCCCGGAACGCCGGGCGATCCAGGCTGCCCTGACGGGATCGTGTTCGCCGATGGAGGCACCTGTGCGGCAGCCAACGCGCGCAGAACGGCCATCGTATCGCGCGGCGTTGGCGTTGCCGCGACCGCAGCTGCGACCACCCGTGGTTCCGCCGCTGGCGTCTGCGCCTCAGTCGTCGCAACGCGCGTCGGCGCGATCACCTGCGACACAGATGGCGCGACTGCGTCCAACTGCTGACGCGCAGAATCAGCGCGGACGTTGGCCGCCGAGAGTGCAGCCGTGGTTTCGGTGCGTGACAACTGTGCGATCGCGATCTCGCGTTCGACGGCCGTCAGCCGTGCAGCAACTGCGGGGTTTGTCGGCCGAGGCGGCACCGCGCGCACTCCGCTGCCCGCGGTCCCCGGAACAGGACCGAGACTGAGTGCGGAGAGCGAATCGCGTTCACGCTGAAGCCGCGCAAGTCGGGACGCCAGCGCGCTATCACGCGCGAACGCTGCCCGCATCCCGCGGTCGAGCGAGTCGAGCCTCCGGGCAAGCGCCATTAATTGCTGCAATCGCGGATTGCTGCGACTTGTTGAGTCTATCGCCGCGCTGGCGCGCGGCGTTGTCGGCGGAGCGCCGGTCTTTCCGAGCTGGTTCAGCCCGAAAAAGAGCAGGGCCAAAAAGAGCCCAAGCTCGGCTTCGGTAAATCCAATGATGGACTGACCGCGATTTACACGGCGGCGGCGAGTCCCGCCGCCCTCGGGAGTGCTCACTCCTCGGGGCGCGTCGTGTTGGACGCGCGTCCCTGTCCGAAGTACGGCGAATAGGGAGGCGTGACTCCGCTCGATCCAGGGTTCGGGCCGTCTGTCGCCGGGCCGGTGGAGCCGCTTGTCGCGGAGCCGACGGCTGGCGCCGAGCCCGGCGGGGTCGTGGTCGGCGACGATGTTGGTGTGCTGGTCGATGCAGTCGGGCCGGCATACGGCTGGGTGCGCGGGCCTTCAGCGCCTCTCGGTGGACTGGCCTCGACCACCGCGGTCACCGCCTCTTCCGCCATGCTCTGAGTGCCGGCGACCGGACGCGCAGTCGGCACCACGGCCACCACGGGCACCACGGGCACCAAAGGCACGACTTTAGTGACGGAAGTGGTGGGCGCTCCGCCCGCTGATGACGCGACGGGGGGTGCCGTGACCACCGTGGCCGGTTCGGAGGCCGCGAACGCTGATGGCGCGGTCTGCGGAGCACGGCCGTCTCCAACCGCATTCAGGTCCGCCAAAAACCGCGCCTGATTCGCCGTGAACTCTTCCGTCTGGCGGGCGCGTTCGTCGGCCATTTCGCGGAAGAACTGCTGCCGGGCGACTTCAAAAGCGACAGCGTGGCTTGTCACCGCGGTCGCGAGCGCGGCGAGGCGGTCGTCTTCTTCCGGCGCTTCGTCTTGAACGAGTGCCAGTAGCGCCTGGCGGCAGAAGAGGCCGACGATGGTGGTCAGGACCGCGCCGCCGACTTCCTGTGTCATCAGCGCCGGATTCTGCCCGAAGAGGCTCGAGCTGAACGACACGTCGTTAAAGATTTTGAACAGCGCGAACATCGTGAGAAGGAAGCCGAGGAAGTACGGCGAGTCCTTCAGCGCATCACCGCCAAGTTGGCCGACGGAGGTACGGTTCGCGTAGAGGTAAAGCGTGTAAACGACGATTGGCACCGACGGCAGATAGGGTCTGCCGATGTCGGTGAACAGTGCCCACATGCTGGCAGCGAGCGCGACCGTAAAAGCCGCGAAAGCGCGATTGGAAAAAAAGTTCACTCAGCGTGGGCGCGGGTGTGGTTTGCTGAAGACAGGAGCACGATCGGCAGCGTCCTGTGTGGACAAAACGCCCGGCAAGGCCCATGCGTCACAACCGTCCTATTGTTGCCGAGGGTGTGACAGTAGGACATAAGCTCAACTCGCCATTCATGCTACGCAAGCGATAGTGAGCCAGATTTGTGTGCCCGGTCACGAATATGACATTCCAATAGTATCTCAGGCCACGAAACGCCCCATTGACTCCCACGATGTCACGGTTACCTTCCCTCGGCTACCCATTCTTACGCCTTGGTGGCAGCTGTTTACCCGGAACGTTCGCAGCTAGGACGCCGGACAACTGAACGTCGCGGCGGCCTTGTGCTGGTGCGATGCGCCTTGGGTCCCCATTCGTGCAGCAGTGGCGGATGCACCCGGCGGCAGCGGATGGATACCGGTCTTGCTTCGGCGAGGCGTCTGGTCCAGCCGTTTTTTTGCTGGCGTCGTTGGACGTTCGTAGATCGTTTGATCGCTGGTTCGTGCTGGATTTGATTGTTCACTCTCCGTCAACACCTGGCGCCGCGCAAGCGAGCAGCCGCCTGAAGACTATGCCGCGTACGACCCCGCTTCAGCATTATCGCAATATCGGCATCATGGCCCACATCGATGCCGGCAAGACCACCACGACTGAGCGCATTCTCTACTACACGGGGAAGTCGCACAAGATTGGTGAAGTGCATGACGGTGCGGCCACCATGGATTGGATGGAGCAGGAACAGGAGCGTGGCATCACGATTACGTCCGCCGCGACGACCTGCTTCTGGCAGCGCCATGGGCAGAGCGATACCAAGGGCGATGGTCCTGAGTACCGCATCAACATCATCGACACGCCGGGACACGTAGACTTCACCGTCGAAGTGCAGCGCTCGTTGCGCGTGCTCGACGGTGCGGTGACGCTGCTCGACTCGGTCGCCGGTGTTGAGCCGCAAACAGAAACAGTGTGGCGCCAAGCCGATGGTTACGCCGTGCCGCGCATGATTTTCGCCAACAAGATGGACCGCGTTGGTGCGAACTTCGAACGTTGCGTGGCGATGATCCACGATCGCTTGTCGAAGAGCGCGCAGCCGCTTCAGCTTCCGGTTGGCTCGGGCGAGCTCTTCACAGGACACCTCGATGTCATCGAACGCAAGCAGTACATCTTTGACGAACAGACGCTCGGCAAGACGTTCACGGTCACCGACGTCCCGGCCGAGTTTCATGACGCCGTCGAAGAAGCACGTCACAAGCTGATCGATACCGTTGTCGAGTACGACGAAGCGTTGATGGAGAAGTACCTCGCCGGTGAGGAGCTGACGGTCGATGAGATCCGTCACGCGATTCGTGTCGCGACGTGCGCAGGCAAGTTCATTCCGATTCTCTGCGGCGCCTCGTTCAAGAACAAGGGCGTGCAGGCGCTGCTCGATGCGGTGATCGACTTCCTGCCGGCTCCGCTGGACGTGCCGCCAATCAAGGGCCACCTCCCGCACCACGACGAAACGTTCGTCGAGTGCCCGGTGACCGACGATGCGCCATTTGCCGGTCTGGCGTTCAAGATTGCAACCGACCCATTCGTTGGAAAGCTGACGTTCTTCCGCTGCTACTCGGGCGTGCTGTTGTCCGGCTCGTACGTTTACAACAGCACGAAGGACAAGCGCGAGCGGGTCGGCCGTCTGCTGCAGATGCACGCCAACAAGCGCGAAGAAATTCCGGAAGTGCGCTGTGGCGACATCGCCGCCGCGATCGGTCTTAAGGACACGCGCACAGGCGATACGATGTGCACGGAAGACTCGCCGATCATCCTCGAGGCGATGAAGTTCCCGGCCCCTGTCATCGACGTCGCGATAGAGCCGAAGACCAAGGCGGACCAGGACAAGCTCGCGATCGCGCTGCAGAAGCTCGCAGAAGAAGATCCCACGTTCCGCGTGCGCTCCGATCCGGAAACGGGTCAGACGATCATCGCCGGCATGGGCGAGTTGCACCTCGAGATCATCGTCGATCGCATGATGCGCGAGTTCAAGGTCGATGCCAACGTGGGTCGTCCGCAGGTCGCTTATCGCGAAACCATCCGCAAGCGCGTCGAGAAGATCGAAGGGAAGTTCATCCGTCAGTCGGGCGGTAAGGGTCAGTACGGCCACGTGGTCATCAACATGGAGCCCAGCGAGCAAGGGCAGGGTTTCGTGTTCGAAGACAAGGTTGTGGGCGGCGTGATCCCGCGCGAATTCATCGGACCGACGGAAGCGGGCATCAAGGAAGCGTTGGAAACCGGCGTCCTCGCCGGCTACCCGGTGGTGGACATCAAGGTGCAGCTGGTGTACGGCTCGTACCACGACGTCGACTCATCGGAAATGGCGTTCAAAATCGCCGGCTCTATGGCGTTCAAGGAGGCGGCCCGTCAGGCCAGCCCTTGTTTGCTCGAGCCGGTCATGAAGGTCGAGGTTGTAAGCCCTGAAGCCTACATGGGCGACGTCCTCGGCGACCTCTCTTCGCGGCGCGGCAAGATCGGCGGTATGACGCAGCGCGGAGAGGCGCAGGTGATTTCGGCGACGGTGCCGCTCGGCGAAATGTTCGGTTACTCGACCAAACTGCGCAGCATGTCGCAGGGGCGAGCGGTCTACTCGATGGAGTTTTCGCATTACGAGGAAGTGCCGAAGTCGAAGGCCGAAGAGATCATCAGCAAGGTGAAGGCGTAAGCCTCACCCACTCATTCACTACCCAAATACCAGAACAAAACCATGGGCAAGGCAAAGTTCGAGCGGAACAAGCCGCACGTGAACGTGGGAACGATCGGCCACGTCGACCACGGCAAGACCACCACGACGGCTGCTCTCACGAAGATCTCGGCAGAAAAGGGCTACGGCACGAAGTACATCGCGTACGACGAAGTCGCCAAAGCCTCGGAGTCCCAGGGACGTCGTGACTCGTCAAAGATCATGACGATCGCTACGTCGCACGTGGAGTACGAGACGGAAAACCGTCACTACGCCCACGTCGACTGCCCGGGCCACGCGGACTACGTGAAGAACATGATCACGGGTGCGGCGCAGATGGACGGCGCCATTCTCGTCGTGTCGGCCGTTGACGGTCCGATGCCGCAGACGCGTGAACACATCCTCCTGGCCCGCCAGGTCAATGTGCCTTCCGTTGTCGTGTTCCTGAACAAGTGCGACCTCGTCGACGACGAAGAGCTCCTCGACCTCGTCGAACTCGAAGTCCGCGAGTTGCTGTCGAAGTACAATTACCCGGGCGACGACGCGCCGGTGATCCGTGGCTCGGCGATCAACGCCATCAACGGTGATCCGAAGTGGGTAGCCGAGTTCATGAAGCTGTACGAAGCTCTGGACTCGTACATTCCGATCCCGATGCGCGAGATCGACAAGCCGTTCCTGCTCCCCGTCGAAGACGTGTTTTCGATCACGGGCCGCGGCACGGTTGCGACGGGTCGTATCGAACGCGGCATCATCAAGGTCGGTGAAGAAGTGGCGGTCGTCGGCTACAACAGCGACAAGAAGACGATCGTTACGGGCGTCGAGATGTTCCGCAAGCTGCTCGACGAAGGACGCGCCGGTGACAACGTCGGCTTGCTCCTCCGCGGCATCGACAAGAAGGACATCGAGCGCGGCATGGTGTTGGCCAAGCCGAACTCGATCAAGCCTCACACGAAGTTCCTGGCCGAGGTGTACGTCCTCACGAAGGAAGAGGGTGGCCGCCACACCCCGTTCTTCAAGGGCTACCGTCCCCAGTTCTACTTCCGCACGACGGACGTGACGGGCACCATCGAGCTCCCTGAAGGGATGGAAATGGTGATGCCGGGCGACAACATCCAGATGACGATCGAGCTCATTATCCCGATCGCAATGGAAGAGACGATCCGCTTCGCCATCCGCGAAGGCGGGCGTACGGTTGGTGCCGGCGTCGTTACGAAGATCCTGGCGTAACTGACAACCACTCAGTTCCGAGTCGTGAGTTCGAGTTACCGGTTCCCAGTACTGGCCACTCGCAACTCGAACTCACCACTCGACACTGAGTCGTTCAGTTGCTGCAGCTGCACTTACACACGAGAGACTTTCTGATGGCTGGCCGCATCCGTATTCGCCTGAAAGCATTTGACCACGCCGTGATCGACCAGGCGTCGGCTGACATCGTGCGCACCGCTGAAAAGACGGGCGCACAGGTGTCGGGTCCGATTCCTCTGCCGACCAAGACGCAGCGTTGGACGGTGCTCCGTTCGCCGCACGTGGACAAGAAGTCGCGCGAGCAGTTCGAGCTGAAAACGCACAAGCGCTTGATCGACATTCTGGATTCGCGCCCCGGGACTGTCGATGCGTTGACCAAGCTGGATTTGCCAGCCGGCGTCGATGTTGAAATCAAGGTTGAGTAGGAGGAAGCAACTCAGTGACCAGTAGGCAGTTCGAGTTACGAGTTCGCAGTACTGGAAACCCGAAACTCAAACTGCAAACTGAAGACTGAGTGGTTGTGGTTGTAGTACATACAGAGGATGTCGCACAAGGCGTCATTCTCCA
>JBKJTE010000231.1:0-27618 GCA_046590495.1 Gemmatimonas sp.
GAACGTTGCCGGGCCATGGATAGGCCATCAGCGCGTCGAGCGCGTTCTCGGTCAAGGTCTTGGGCTCGGTGTTGCGCTGCGCTGCCGACCGCGCAAGAAACGTGTCGGCCAGCAGCGGAATGTCTTCACGACGTTGACGCAGCGGCGGCAGGTGCACTGCGATCACGTTCAAGCGGTAGAAGAGATCCGCGCGGAAGCTGCCACGTTTGATCTCTTCTTCGAGGTCGCGATTGGTTGCAGCGATCACGCGCGCGTCCACTGACTGCGCTTCCGTCGCACCGACAGGAATCACTTCACGTTGTTGCAACACGCGCAGCAACTTCACCTGCGTCGACGCCGTTGTCTCGCCGATTTCGTCGAGAAAGAATGTGCCGCTTTGCGCCGCGGCGAAGAGCCCTTGCTTGTCCTTCACCGCGCCGGTGAATGACCCCTTCACGTGTCCGAACAGTTCGCTTTCCAGCAGCGACTCGGGAAGTGCGCCGCAGTTGATCGAGAGAAAGCTGTTGGCGGTACGCATGGAGAGGTCGTGCACGTACCGTGCGACAACTTCCTTGCCGGTTCCCGATTCACCGGTGATCAGCACAGTCGAATCGGTCGGCGCCACCGTCTCCGCGAGACGCAAGACGTCAATCCAGCTGCGACTGTTCCCGACCGGACGACCCGTCGTGTTCCGCTCGCGACGCTTGATCTCCTGCTTCAACGTGTGATTCTCGGCGCGCAACTTCCGATGTTCTGCGGCGCGGCGGAGAATGGCGAGCAGTTCGTCGTTGCGAAACGGCTTCTGGATGTAGTAAAACGCACCCTCGTTGACCGCCTGTATCGCTGATTGCAACGTTGCCTGCGCGGTCATCAAGATCACGGGAATTTCCGGATCAACCTGACGCGCAGTGCTCAACACCTGCACCCCGCTGACGTCAGGCATACGCACATCGGTGAGCACGATATCAGGACGCAATTCAGCGATTCGTTCAACGCCCTGCTTGCCACCGTGCGCCGTGAACGGAATGAAGCCTTCGTTCTTGAGCAGAATGCGCAACGAGTCGAGAATACCGACTTCATCATCGACGATGAGAATGCGTGGTGCGGTGCCGAGCGCGGGCGGATTGGCTGCTGCGATCACTATGAGACTCCAATGGCGCGCGCTGATGCGCCGTCGAATGAATGGTTCTGCGAGAGGGCCTGATTGAACAGCATCTGTGCTTCGTCGTCGGGCGCCGAACGCTCGGGTGCGTCCGACAGCCCTGCGTACGACATCACGGGGAGCAGCACGGTGAACCGCACCCCCTTCGGGAGCGGGTCGACCAATACCAGTCCGCGATGTGCTTCAACGGCACGATGTACGACGGGAAGACCGAGTCCTGTGCCGCCGCTCTTCCCGGTCACGAATGGCTCGAACAACCGTTCGCGTAGTTCGAGCGGAACTCCTGGCCCATCGTCGGTGACGGTGATTGCGAGATGATCACCGGTGATCGTCGCGGCGCCCGTCGCTTCCTTCCGGGCGTCGGTGACGAAGCGGCGGACTTCGACATGCACATGTCCCGTTGCACCAACCGCCTGCACTGCATTCAGCACGAGATTGAAAACGGCGCGGTGCAGCAAGTCTTCGTCGCCATCGACCGTCGGTAGTCCGGGTTCGATTTTGACGGTGATCTTCACACCGGGGGAACGATCCGGATGCGTGCCGGCGATTGTCACCGCCGCTTGCGTGAGTGCACCGAGTTCGAGTGGCACCACGCGCGTGACACGAGCACGTGCGAAGTCGAGAAAGTCAGCCAGGAGTCGACTCAACCGATCCGCTTCACGCATGACGAGTCCGAAGAGAATGCGCTCGTCTTCGTCCTGCTCCGTCATGGGTGTGACCAAACTCTGACGACGCGACAACTGTTCGGTCGCGCTCCGAATTGACGCCAACGGATTGCGAATCTCGTGCGCGAGTGATGCACTCAACTCTGCGACTGCCTGCAAGCGTTCTGCGCGCACATGCAACGACTGCAGGCGCTTGCTGTCGGAAATATCCTGAAAGATGGCCGTGGCGGTTGTGCCGGCACCGGGGCGTGCGCCGTCTGCAACCGTTGTTGTCACGCCGATCTGAATGTCTTCGCCATCCCGGCGAATCACGCCCTCGGCACGCGTGGTGCGCACGCCTTTGCGCGACGACTGTTCCAGCAAATGCGCCAGCTGCGGCGCGACATGCTGCAACGTTGTCGCGAGTGGACGACCGACGAACTGACGGAGATTGATGCCGAGCAACTCGGTGGCCGCAGGATTCGCATAGACCAGTCGCCCGTCACCGTCGACCGTGATGATTCCCGAGCGAATTGTGCGTAGGATGTCGGCCGCTTCGAGTTGCACCTTCACGAGCTGTGCCGCGAGCGCGTCCTGTCCAAGTCCCGCCTGCCGCAGCCGGAGTGCGACATAGCCGGAGCCGATGGCAACGACGACAAACACGCCGATCTGCACCGTCATCCCGAAATGTGACGCTGCGGGCCGGAACCATAACACGTCCAGCGAATAGAGCAGACAGGCACCGCCGGCGACGGTCAGTCCACCGCGAAACGGCAAGAGTAGCGCGGCGCTTGCGATGACCAGAATGTAGAGCGCAGCAAACTGCGAGCTCCAACCGCCCGTGATGTGAACGACTGCCGTGACAAGGGCGAGATCGACCGCGCACTGCAGTCCATAGAAGACCGGACCATATGAACGTCGCTGCACCTCGCCATACATTGCCGATGCAACCGTCGCGAGCACGGCGACCGCGAACGCCAGCGTCGCCACAAGCGTGTCGGTAGGGTCGGCACGGTTCCAGACGAACACCGCCGCCACCAGAATCGCGCAGGCCAGTACGACGCGGCCGAGCCAGACCCAGCGCAGCACCCGGCGCGGGTCGAGCATCTGGTTGATCGCGACCTGTGGATAGGCTGGGGTGTAGCGCAATGGGCAGCGGGAAAAGCCCGGCGGGAGGCGCCGGGGGCAGTCCGGGTAGATTCGCAGAATGCAAGAGGCGCGGATCGCCCGACGGTCTTGCAGATTGCAGTACCATGACGAGCCACCCGTCTGTCCGTTTCCTTTTGTGATGACCGTTTGTGATGATCGTTGACCCGGCGCTGGTGGCCGACCCCGAACTGACGTTCAGCAGTGCCACGCTGCGCCTGTTGATGGTGCTGTTGCTGGTGCTGCTGAACGGCTTTTTCGTTGCGGCGGAGTTCGCACTCGTGGCCGTTCGACGGAGCCGGATCGACCAGATGGCCGCCGAAGGGGACCGCAGCGCGCTCATCGTCCAGCGCGCGTTGCAGCAACTCGATCGCTACATCTCTGGGACCCAGCTCGGCATCACGCTGGCATCGCTGGCCTTGGGCTGGATCGGCGAACCGGCGGTCGCGGTGCTGGTCGATCGCGTGCTGCACCTGGTCGGGGTCGAACCATCACCGGGCGCGCTGCACACCGGCGCCGGGATCGCGGTCGCCTTTCTGGTCATCACGTTCCTGCACATCGTGCTCGGCGAGTTGGCACCAAAATCGATCGCGCTGGCCAAGCCTGAAGAGCTGAGTCGCCTCGTCGTACGACCGCTGATGCTCTTTTCGCGCGTGATGTCGCCGTTCATCAACATGCTGAATGGTACCGCGAACGGGTTGCTGCGCGTGCTTGGGGTTCAGCCGACCTCGGAAAGTGGCCACGTGCATTCGGCGGAAGAACTGCGCCTGCTCGTGATGCAGGCGCGCGCGCACGGCACCCTCGACGAGTCTGACAGTGCGATGCTGGCCGGCGTCTTCGACTTTCACAACAAGAAAGCGCTCGACGTGATGCGGCCGCGCACCGACATGGTCGCCATCCCTGAAGATGTCGAGCTTGACGAACTGACGCGGACGTTACGACGCGAGCGATATTCACGGTATCCGGTCTATCGCGACACGCCGGACGATATCATCGGCGTGTTTCTCGCGAAGGATTTCTGGCTGCTTGAAGACCTATCGACGTTTGTGCTGGCCGAGCATTTACGCGAGCCGTTGTTTGTGCCGGCGACGCGCGCGGCCGAGCGGGTGCTCGATGACCTGCGTCGCACTCGTGCCCATCTCGCCGTGGTGCTCGATGAGTATGGTGGTACGGCCGGCATCGTGACGATGGAAGATCTCGTCGAGGAGGTGGTTGGCGATATCGCCGACGAGTACGATCTCTTTTCGCGTGATGCGCTGCTTTTTGACGGCGTGCTTGAACTTGCGGGTTCGATGTCGCTGGTGGATGTGCGCTCCGATCACAAGCTGGCGATCCCCGAGGGCGACTGGTCGACGCTGGGTGGTTATGCGTTCGCGATGCTTGGCCGATTACCGCACATGGGTGACCGCGTGACGTTCCCCGGCGGCGAGCTCGAGATCGTGGCGATGGATGGTCGGCGTGTGGCCGCGTTGCGGGTGCATCGTCGCACTGAGCCCGTGCCGACGTGATCTCGTATTCAACGACCAAGTCAGGAGTGCGCGTGCGTACAGCGGTTCTAGTCGGCGTGGGACTCGCCGCGATCGTCGCCTGCACGGCGCGTGGGGACGCAAAGCCTGCACAGCGGGCTGCCGCGCAGACCGCCGACTCGATCAGGCCTGCTGCACCGCCGGGCGAGCCGGCATCGTCGTTCCCTGTCCCGACGCGCGGAGTCGCAGATATCGTTGCGCCGCGTTGGACCAACGAAGACGCGCGCGACGATGCAGGTGAGTTTGCGCGTGTTATAAAGCTCGCCGGGATCATGCCTGGCATGCGCGTCGCCGACATCGGTGCGGGCGATGGCTACTACGTCAGCCGTCTCGCGCCAATCGTCGGACTCAGTGGTCGTGTCTACGGCAACGACATCATTCACGACTACCTCGTGTTGCTGCAAACGCGCATCCGTCGTGAACATCCGGGGAACGTGCAGATTGTGTTGGGTGACCCACACGATCCAAGACTTCCAACCGGTGATGTCGACGTCGCGCTGATGATTCATATGTATCACGAGATCGAGCAGCCGTTCGGCTTACTCTGGAATCTTGCGACATCGATGCGGGCCGGCGGTCGGCTTGTCATTCTCGATCTTGAACGGAAGACGTACAGCCATGGCACACCGCCGGCCCTTCTTCGCTGCGAACTGCGCGCGGTCGGCTATCGCGAACTGTCGTTCACCAAAACCGGCGGCGAGGAGTATGTCGCGATCTTCGAAGCGCCGAGTGTGGGTGCCGGCGTGAACGCGCGACCGACGCCTGCCGCAATCCGCGCGCAACTCGCCACAAGCGCGTGCCGTGACTGAAGAAGAGTTTCTTCCACCTGAGCCGGAAGCCCTCGTCGTCACACCGACCGTTCGCATACCGGTATCCGAACTGGAGTTGCGCGCGATCACCGGTAGTGGCCCCGGTGGACAGCATGTGAATCGCAGCGCTACGCGCGTCGCGCTACGTTGGAACGTTCGTACGACCAAGGCGCTCACCGACGAGCAGCGGAGCCGTGTGTCGGCAAAGTTGGCGTCGCGACTCGATGGCGAAGGCGCGCTGCGCATTGTCGCCGGCGAGTTTCGGAGCCAGCAACAGAATCGCCGCGCGGCGCTCGAACGTCTCGTGTCGATTGTGGAACGCGCGCTGATCGTTCACAAGTCACGCAAGGCGACCAAGCCCACACGCGGCGCGATCGAACGCCGACTGACCGAAAAGCGACAACGCTCCGACACGAAGCGCGATCGGCGCAAGGACAGCCATGAGTAACGTTCGAGGAGCCTGACTCGATGAACAGCGTCCGATGACCAATCCGCCGCCCGCACCACGCCCGGTCACGTTCGTTCCAAAACTGTTCTCGACACTCGCTGGCTACACGCGCGAACAAGGCATCAAGGACGTCACGGCGGGCATCATTGTCGCGGTCGTCGCACTCCCGCTCTCCATCGCATTTGCGATCGCGAGCGGCGTCACGCCGGATCGCGGCCTCGTCACCGCCATTGTTGCGGGCTTCCTCGTCTCCGCACTCGGCGGTTCCCGCGTTCAGATAGGCGGACCGACCGGCGCGTTTGTCGTCATCGTCTCAGGCATTGTCGCCAAGCACGGTATCGATGGGCTGATCATCGCGACGTTTCTGGCTGGACTGCTGATGATCGCGATGGGCATGGCCAAGCTTGGCGGCGTGATCAAGTTCGTGCCGCAGCCGGTCGTGATCGGATTCACGAGTGGGATCGCGCTGATCATCTTCTCGACCCAGATCAAGGACGGACTTGGCCTGGCCATTCAGACTGTTCCGTCAGACTTCTTCGAGAAGTGGGAGGCATACGGGGCGGCCATCGGCACTGTATCGCCAGCAGCGCTAGGGATCACCGCGCTGACGATCGTGATTCTCACGCAGTGGCCGCGACTGACGGTGAAAGTGCCCGCGCCATTCGTTGCACTTGTCATCACCACGTTGCTTGCGCACTTCGGCGGACTCTCCATCGAGACCATCGGATCCCGGTTTGGCGTGGTGAGCGGGGGACTGCCACTGCCGCACGTTCCGCATGTCACGATGCAACTTGTGCGCGAACTCGCCGGCCCTGCAATCACGATCGCCGTACTCGCCTCCATCGAGTCGCTGCTCTCAGCGGTGGTTGCCGACGGAATGATCGGTGGCAAACATCGCTCGAACATGGAGTTGGTCGCGCAGGGTGTAGCGAACGTTGCGTCGTCGGCGTTTGGCGGCATTCCGGCGACTGGTGCGATTGCGCGCACGGCCACGAATGTGAAAAGCGGCGGACGGACACCCATTGCCGGAATCACTCACGCGATCGTGCTGCTGCTGATTACGCTGTTTGTCGGCAAACTTGCCGCGCTGATTCCGATGGCGACACTGGCCGGCATTCTCACGGTCGTGGCATACCACATGTCGGAGTGGCGCAACTTCCGCGCGCAGTTGCGTGCGCCGCGCGCTGATGTTCTCGTCCTCGTCGCGACGTTTGGACTCACGGTCGTCATCGATCTCACCGTCGCGCTGCAGGTCGGGATGATTCTCTCCGCATTCCTGTTCATGAAGCGGATGGCTGAAGTCACCAACGTGCAGTCAGTGACGCGGGAGATGGACGACGAGGCGGAAGTAACGGACCCGCAGTCGATCGCGTTACGCACGGTGCCGCGTGGTATCGAAGTGTACGAAATCGACGGACCATTCTTCTTCGGTGCGGCTGAACGCTTCAAAGACGCACTCGGCGAGATGGGTCGTCGCCCGAAGGTGCTGATTCTGCGATTGCGCCATGTGCCGGCGATCGACGCGACTGGAATCATGCTGCTGCGCGATCTGTTCCGTCGTTCGTACAAGGAAGGAACGACGCTGATGATTGCCGGACTTCAAGCACAGCCACGCGCTGCGCTCGAACGCGCCGGTGTACTCGAAGAGATCGGCGACGGACACGTCTTCATGACCGTCGACGAAGCGATCAGTGCGGCAACGGAAGAACTTGCAAACCGCACCATGACCCCCGCACATGGCACACCGACACGAGGGACATGGGTACGTTAGTTCAACAGTCCATCAACAATGCGTGTAAATGCTGCATACAAACTCAGTACACGACGACATTCACGCCTATGTGGTACGTGAAGAAATCGGCGCGCCCACGCAGTGGAATCGGATCACGATTGGCCTGGAACGCATCGCGCACCAGCTTGTCGTTCAGATACTTGACGTCGTCGTGACGCAGAAAACGCGCGCCCAAATCGATGCGCACCGGTCGATTCCCGTTGTACACGCGAATGTAGGTTCCAACTGCTCCACCGTACGCGAGCGATGCATCGTCGCTGTTCGTGGTGCTGGCGAACGGTGAGTTGTCGTTCTGCGTGCCTTCGACGGAGCTTTGCGTCCAGAACACCGAGAAGCCGCCGAGCGCGGCGACGTACGGTGAGACGGGACCGTTGCCGAACTGGATCTGCGGACCGGTCACCACCGATACGATGTTGTTGGACGTGCGCAGGTCGAGCTTGACCAGCCCACCGGTGCCCGCGAGGGGAATGCGACGGGTTTCGTTGCCGTAGGTGAGAAAGCCGCCGTCGAGACGCCAGTTGGCAATCGACAGCTTATCGAGCCCCCAGAGCAGTGAGACGCCAATGCCGCCGCCATTGCCGGTGTTCTGGTTGAAATCACCTTTGGGCTCGGACACTTGCGCATGCACGCTGGCCGAGGCGCGACCCGTAAGCGCCCGTGGCTCTGACATCTGCGCGTGCAACGCCGTGAGCGGCAACAGCACAGAAAGAGCAACAGCATTTGCGAATGCGCGCGCGCCTTGGCGGGCAATCCGATCAGAGAGCAACAGGGAAGACATAGGTCAATAGTTCAGGGTGATCCACCGGCAACGTTCCCGCTGCCGTGCTTCATCCACTCCTACGCCGATCAGGGCGTAAAGTGTCACCCGTCCCGCCTCAAAATCGTCGCGCGCCTCCCCTCTGCGGGTGCTGTGACGGGATCACTGGTCGGCGAGTAACGCCGGGTCGCCGAGTGCGACCACAAGTGCTGCGCGCGCCGACGCGATCTTTCCTTCGAGCGATGCGAGCTTTGCCGATTCATCGAGCAGTGCGCGTTCTCGAATGTTCACCAGCAGCAGCGTACTCTCACCGTTGTCGAAGCGCTGCTGCTCCGCGTCGCGCAGCATCGTGGTCGATCGCACATTCACGCGCTGCAATGTGAGCAGCTGATCGAGGAGCACGACGTCGTTGAGCGCGACTCTCACACCGTACGCAAGATCACGACGGGCTTCGTCGCGATCCCATCGCGCATACTCCACTTTCTGTGCGCTGCGTGTCGCTTTGCCGCGTTCCTTGAGGAGCAGCAGTGATGACTGTACCTCGAGGCCCGCCTTGTAGTTGTCATCCCAGCGATCGCTCGCTACGAGCTTTGAGGCTTCGTCACGCCCGCCAAGCGACGCGACCGTGGCTTCCGCGAACGGGATGAGGCCTTGCCGCGCGAACAGTAAATCGGCGTTGGCCACGCGCAGCTTGCCTTCCGCTTTGCGCAGATCCGGATGTTGCGTGCTCACATGTGCGAGCCAGGCGGCAAGGCGCATCGTATCCGGCGGCGTGGCATCGAGTCCGTCCAATACCGGGCGCGACGTCGCGTCGACATCAACGGGATTCCCTCGCGCATCCCAGAGATACGTCGACACGAGCATCGTTGCAGCACGGAGTTCGACATCCGATTCGGCCCGCAGCACCGCGCGCCGCTGCACCTCGAGTGCCGCTTCGACGGTGTCAATCGGCGCGCTGTCTCCACTCCGGACGCGCAGCAACACCGCTTCATACCTGAACGCTGCGAGACGTACACCATCATTCGCGATTTCGAAGCGACGCGATGCCGCATACCAGTTACCGTACACCTTCGCCGCGTCGAGCAGCAGCTTGTTGATCATTCCCTGCTCTTCGGCAATCGCGACATCGCGCAGTGCGCGTGCCTGCACAAAGGCGGTGCGTCGTTCGTCGGTGATGAGCCGCTGGCCGAGCGGAACGCTCAGTCCCAACGAGAACAGCCCAGTTGCCGGCGTCGAGCGGTCTGTGCTGACCCTGGGGCCGGTTGCGCGTTCGAAACCAAGTTTGATGTCCGACCCGAATGGGGTCGGAACCTTGAGCGCGGCGTCGAGATAGTTGTAGTACGGCTGCCCCTTGAATGCCTTCTGCGACATCGACAGCGCGAGCTTAGGATCGAACCCGCCCCACGCCTCCTGTACGGCGCTCCGGGCCTGCGCGGCGACGAGACGTGCCTGATGCGCGGTCGGGTGATTCGCCGCCACGACCTCTCTGAACCGCGAAAAAGTGAATGGCGTCGTCGATGCCTGCGCGTCGGCGCGTGCACCGCACACGGCGAGCGACACCAGAACGACAAGCGTGGTCGTCCTTATGCTCACTTCTTCGCGCCCGGGTCGGTCCCGGCCTCGTCTGCCGGTTTGAGACTCGGCGGGAATCCGTTGAGCTGACGCCAGATCTCAAACCATACGCGCACGTTCCGTAACGCGGCCCATCCGTACACCCCCGAGCCGAGGCGCAGCTGTGCGGGCCACGCTTCGTCAGTACTGTCTGGGGTGACGAGGACTCTGAACGAACCATCGGCACTCGCGACCTGATCGATCACGGCGACTTCTCCACCGAATGTTCCGACCGACACACTCGGCCACCCCGAAAACTGCAACGCAGGCCAACCGTCAAAGATCAGGCGCACTTTGCTACCGCGTTGCAGTAGCGGCACATCCATCGGACGCACGGAGAGTTCGACTGCACGCTGTTTCGCGACCGGCTGCACCGTTGCAACGGCTTCGCCGGCTTTCACCACTTCGCCCACACCCTGCTTCATCGCCTTCACGAGATAGCCGTCCTGCGGCGCGTCGATGCGGTAGTAGCTGCGACGCACGTCGAGCGACGCCAGCTTGTTTCGTAACTTGCTCACTTCGCCGCGTCCCTCGTCGACGTCGGCCAGTGTCGACAACCGATCGCCACGCGCCTTTTCGATCTTCTCGCGATACTCCGCTTCGATTCCTTCCAGGTCGACCTTCGCGTTCAGCAACTCATTGCGTTTTTCCACGAGCTTCGCCGACGCTGACTGCTGACGCATGCGTGCCGCCTGCAAATCATTCAGCGACGTCAGTCCGAGCGGGGACGTGTACAACGCTTCGCGACGACGATACTGATCGCGCGCGAGCGAGTCCTCGAGCACCGCTTGTTCAACCGCCGCGGCATACAGCGTGACCTTGTTGCGCGCCTGCTCATTCTTGAGCGTCAGCGAACGCTCCAGCGCGTCGATCTGGCGCGCGAGTGCTTCGGCCTTGCCGAGCTTACCGCGATTGGCGCTCTCTTTCGCGCTCAACTGCTCGCCGGTCCGCTCGCCGAGTCGCGGATCCATGTAGTCGTCCTTGATCTCGCTGATTTCAACGATCGGTGTGCCGGCTTTCACAAACGTTCCTTCGGGAACGAGCCACCGCTCGACGCGGCCATCAATCCGCGACGTCAGCAGCTGCGGCCGATCCTGCGGACTGAGCGCGGAGACCTTTCCCTTCCCCTGCACGTTCTGCTGCCAGGGGAGAAAGAGCACCAGCAGCAGCGCGACAGCGATGCCGCCCAACCATGCAAGCACGCCACGATACGACGCTTGGGCCTGGAGCAGTCGTGCGGTGTTCAACGGCAGCTCTTCGAGATTGGGCACCTTCGGTGTCGCTGCCATCTCAGCGCGCCTCATCGAGTTGATGAGCCTTTGCATCCGATTCGATCAGATGCCGGATGTATGGATCGTTGCGCAGCTCCGCGAACGGGGCATCCTCCCGGATTTCGCCGGCGTCGAGCACGATCACGCGATCCATCGCGGCGAGCAGATGCGGGTCGTGCGACACAACGACGACCGTCCAGGGTCGCGCAGGATCGGTCAGCAACGAGACGAGTCGCTGCCGCTCTTCACCCTGAAGATTCTGAAAGAGATCATCGACCGCCATCAGACGCGGCGCACCGGCAATCGCTTGTGCGAAGAGCAGCTTGATCGCGAGGCCGTGCGGCAGCCGTCGGCCGCCATGGGCGACGACGGAGTGAATACCGTCGGGCATCTCTTCGATGTCCCGCGTGAGTCCGACCGCTTCGAGTGCCGCAACAACTTCTGCTTCGCCGATCCCCGGACGACCGACGGAGACGTTCTCGATGATCGAGCCGTCGAAGAGATCCGCCGCGGACAGGTACTGTCCGATCTGCTCCCGCAGCACGTTGCGATCGAGTGTGCGAAGGGGAACGCCATCGAAGAGAAGCGTGCCGTCGTAATCCCCAAGCAGGCCCGCAACAAGCTTGAGCAGCGTGGAACGACCGGCGCCTTCGTAGCCGGTGATGGCGACCCGTTCGCCCGGCGCGATTCGCAGCGACGCGCGCGACAGCACCGGAGGCGATGTCAGAGTATAGCGGTAACTCACGCCGCGCAGTTCGATCGACATGCCGCGTGGCGAGCGAGGGAGTGCGGTGCCGCCCACGTCGTCAAGCGGAAGATCCGAGACGTGCCCGGCCTTCTCCGCAGACGTCAGGATGTCATAGATCGTGCTCATACTGAGAATGATCTTCTCGACACTCAGCAGCACCGTCACGATCACAATTTCCGACGCGACAAACTGGCCAAGCGAAATCTGTCGGTCGATAACCAGCTGACTGCCCAGCACCAGAAATCCGCCGACCACGAGTGTCCTAAACACCACGATGCTGATCGTCTGCTGCATCAGAATCTTGAAGTGTTTGTTCCGGTACGTCAGGTAGCCGGTGAGCACTTCGTCCATGCGCTGAATTCCGAGCGACGAACGACCGGCAAACTTGAAAGCGTGAAAGGCACGCGCGAGCTCTTCGAGCCAGTGCACGGCGCGATACTTGTATTTGGATTCCATCAGACTCGTCTCGAGTCCGCGCGGCCCCGAGATCCAGAGGATCGACCAGAGCACCACCAGCAGCAGTACGCCGAAGAACGTGAAGTACGGATGGTAGAAGGTGAGCAGGATCAGTCCGGCGACGACCGTGAGCAGCGCGGTGGACGTATCGAGCAGGAATTTGGACAGACTCTTTTGAATGATGACGGCTTCGAAGAGCCGATTCATCGTTTCGGGCAGGTCTTCCTGCATTGCCGTCTCGTAGCGAATACGCGGCACACGAAAGGCGAATTCAAGTGCCATACGCGCGAAGACGCGCTGTTGAATGCGCTCCACCACGCCCAATTGCAGTAGCTGAAGCACACCGCTGACCATCGTTCCCACGACCACATATCCGATGAGAATCACCACCGGTTGCAGAATCAGTCCACCCTGCACGAGCTGCACGATCGCGCCCACGCTGAGTGGCAGCGTCAGTGCGAACACGCCGGAGAGCGCCGCGTAGGCAAACAGGATTACGATGTCGCGTTTGTCGCGCGCAAGCAGATCGAACACGCGCGTAAACACGCTCCTCCCCTTCGGAGCGGCGGGACGGCTTGGCACCGAACGCGTCTCCACCATCATTTCAAGCGTCGTGCGCAACGGATCGGCCGAAGGATCGAGCAGCAACGGCGAAAGTGCGCGAGGCGTGCGCCCGACGATCGTTACAATGGCCTCAGCCAGTCCTGATTGGTCGGTCGGCATGTCGGTCCGTTTGCCGCGCGCGTCGACATGTACCGCGGGCGTGCGGCGGCCCAGCCCCAGGAGCACCACTTCAGTGCCCGAATCATTGATCACCAGGAGCGGCGCATCGGGAGTCGCAATCGCCTCAGCGACCCCTGCCGCCGAAAGCAGTCGAGGCAGGTAGACGACGCCGATCGCTCTCCCGATCGCTTGCAGCCGGTCTTCGAGTGTACCGACGTCTCTCCTTCGTCCCAGCGCCGACCGAGTCTCCGGCGTGAGTTCATGCCCCAGCGCGTCAGCGACGAGCTGGGTGATTGTGATCGCGTATTGTCCGGACATGAACGTGGGTTTGCGGGAAAACCTCGAAGCGCCGGTGCTCGCTCCGGTTCTGCTGTCTCGCCGCAAATATGCGATAACTTATGTCTGGATTGCACCCCCAGAGGGTCACTGGCGGGTATCCTGCCCGGGGATTGATTCCATGAAACGCACCATCAGACACCGATTCAGGAACTCATGAAGAGCCGCGACGAGTGGGACCTACCCGACGATGAAGACGACGTTGCGCGCCGCGAAGAGGAGTTGGACGAAGAATTTCCACTCGGCGATGGCGTTGCGGACGTGTCGAGTGAAGTGAACTGCCCATATTGTGGCGAGTCGGTGGAGATCGCCCTCGACCCCGGTTCCGGTACAACGCAGGAATACATCGAAGATTGTCAGGTGTGCTGTCGACCGTGGCACGTGTCGGTGACGTACCACGAGGATGGCAGCGCCGAGGTCTTTGTCGACGCGAGTGACGATACGTGAGCGCAGCTGAGTCTTTGAACGGTGATCAGGTTGCGCGGCTGTTGCCGACGGCGCTCACGCGACCCGCCGCGGAAGGCGCGCGTATCGTGACGTTGCATTGGCTGTTGCAGCTGCAGCATGCGCGTGGCGAATGGGCGCGCGCCACGCTGGCCGATCTCGACACCACCGGCAGTATGCATGACGATCGTCGGCGCGAAGCCGTTGACGCATTGCACCGCGCGCGTGTCGCACTCCGACGATTGCGCGCGTCGTGCAAGGAACATCGCGACCTGCTGAAAGGAAGCAGAATTGCGCGCGCCCTCGATTCGCTCACCCGACTTCAGCGTGCCACAAATGCGGCGCGTGACGCGGACGTTCAGCATGACTGGTTGACCGCCGAGGGCGAGGGGCTGCCCGAAGCGGCTCGCTCACAATCGTTGGCGATGCGCGCCAAGCTTGTTGATGGAAACGACGGGCGTCAGCGCCGGGTGTCGTCCGCGTTTCGCCGGCACTTTGACCCGCGCGTGGAGCGGTTCGCCAATCGTCTGTCGAGCTACCGTGTTCCGGTGCGCATCGGCGACGATACGGCGCCGATTTCGTTTGCCGAACATGTCGCGCATCGGCTTGAACTTGCCGCGCTGAATATTCGCGCCGAGTTGGCGGCTTTGGAGACGCTCGACACAGGTGAACTGCCGGATGCGTTGCATCGACTTCGCATTCACCTCAAGCGCCAGCGTGCGATGCTCGCCCCGCACACCACGGCGCACGGCGCCATCGGCGCGTGGTATGACATGGCCACGCGCGGTCAGGACCTGCTTGGAGCGATGCGCGATGCCGCCGTGCTTTCGGCGCAGGCCCGATACGATGGCGCAGACGCACTGGCCGACGCGCTCAACGATGTTGCGCTTGCACACCAGGAAGCGTTTCAGCGTGGATGGTGCACTGCGCCCGACGCGATCACGCGCGCGCAGCATGCGGCCGCTGCAGCGCTGCGTACGCTGGGTCCCAAGGCGCCTTCCGCGACTTCGGGCTTGCCGATGGAGTTCGAGCGGAAGTACCTGCTCAGTGCCTGTCCGCCGGAGGCCGAAGCGGTCGCGCCGGCGCGCATTGTTCAGGGATGGCTGCCGGGCACCGCGCTGCGCGAACGACTGCGTCACTCCACCGGCGCGGATGGTCGTGAGCGATTCACGCGTACGATCAAACTCGGACCTGCACGCGCGCGTATCGAAGTTGAAGAAGACACCGATCGCGAGACGTTCGAATCGCTGTGGCCGCTCACGCGCGCCGCGCGCATCCGCAAGCATCGGCACGTCGTGCGTCGCGACAGTCATAGGTGGGAGATTGACGTCTTCCTCGACCGCGCGCTGGTGATCGCCGAAGTCGAACTCTCGCATGAATTCGAAGTCGCAACGCTGCCCCCGTGGCTTGTGCCGTACGTCGTGCGCGATGTGACGGGTGACCCGGCATATTTCAACGCCGTGATGGCACAGGCAGAAAACGCGGCTCCCGTTCTGCACGAGTGACGTGAGCGTCGATGCGATGCTTGCGTCCCTGCTGCCGATACGTGATCGACGGGAGCGGGTGATCGGCTACAGTGTGCTTGCGTGCCCCGCCGACGAACGACGTCGTCGCGAGTCTCCTGACGACGATGTGCGGCGCACGGTGGAAATGGTTGCATCGCTCTCGCGACTGGCGGGCAAGAGTCTTGTCGTGCCCGTGACACCGGCGATAGTGCGCGAGGGTGCGCTGAGCCGGTTCGCATCGGTTGATGTCGTGTGGCTCATCGCCACCGATTCCATCGACGACGCCACGACACGGAAAGCGGTCGATCGGCTGCTCGGCGCGGGATTTCACTTCGCACTCGACGGCTATCCCGATGGCGAGCCGCTGCCGGCGTCGCTGCTCGGTGCCACGATCGTACTCGATGCGCAGCGACATTCACCGTCGCTGCTGGAGAGCCGCGTCCGCGTGCTCATGGATGCGGGGCTTCGTCCACTGGTGCGCGGCGTAGACGATCGGGCGGTCCGCCATCGGGTGCTGTCGACGGGCGTGCCGCTCTACACCGGCCGGTTGCTGACGCGCGCCGCATCGGCGCCGCTCGACGGCGATGCGGAGACGAGCGTGCTCCGCGCGATTTCGATGCTCGCGCAATTTGCCGACGGGCGCCCGCCCAACGCAGCCTTCGACAATTTTGTGCGCGACGATCCGCATCTTGCGGCATCGATGCTGCGGTCCATTCGTTCCGCATCCTTCGGCGCACGCGGTCCGCGCTCGGTCGAACATGCGCTTGAATTGCTTGGCCGCGATGCGGTCATGGAGCAACTGGTCGCGGTGACGGCGCACCTGATCGGAGAGGCGGCGCACGATCCGGAGCTCGGGCTGACAGCGCTGCGTCGCGCGCGCGTCTGTGAGCGCGTTGGTGCGGCACTCGATGCGGCACCGCACCCCCGCGCGCGTACACTGGCCGGTCTGCTCTCTGTTTTGGAATTTGCACTCGGCATTCCGCCGGCCGTGATCGTCGAGCGGCTGCAGTTGCCGGCGCTGCTGCAGGATGCGTTGCTCGAGCGACGAGAGCCGTTGGGTCAGCTGCTCGATGTGCTCGACGCGATGGAGTACGGCTGGTGGGAAGATTTGCGTGCGCGCTGCGGTCGACTCGGCATCTCACCGCTGGTCGTTGGTGACGCGACGCTGGTGGCGTGGCGGGCGGCACGCGAAGAGATGGGGTTCGCACGCGGCGACGCGTCCTGACAGATTCAGGTCATGCCGCTTTCAGCTCGCGCCTACCTGCTGGACCGTTTCCGCTCGGACGCCGACGTGTTGCGACAGCGCGCGGATGCGCTTGCCGTCGCGCCCGGGAACGCGAAAGTCGCCGGACCCGACGCTGCGACGTCCAAACGCATGGCGCAGGCCTGCGACGTCGTGGTGCAGATGATCGAGGCGGTCCCCGAGGCGGAAGACCCAGTACGCGCGTTGGCCAACATTTCGGCGCTGCTGCCACTGCTCGAACACCACGCGGCGCAGGAGCAGCACGCGCCTCCGGTTCGTGCGGTGTACGTCGGTGCGGCCACCCGCATCCGCGAAGTGGAAGCCGTCGAAGCGCGCGCGCGTGAGCAAACGGCACCGATAGACAGCTCCGTGAGTGAAACGGATGACGGGGACAACGCCGACGATGTGGACACGGCTGACGAGCACTTTGCCGATGATGATCCGGACATCGACGATGATGATGCCGGTGACGATGCGGCTGATGATCCTGGTGATGGGCGGTGAGTAAGCGTCATGGTCCGCCTCCCGAGGCCGATGACGAAGACGACGCGCCAGCAGGCAAAGTCCGTCTCGACAAGTGGCTCTGGGCGGCTCGATTCTTCAAGACACGCGCACTGGCAGCCGAAGCGATCGACGGCGGCAAGGTGGATGTGAATGGCGACCGGGCAAAGCGATCGAAGCTGCTGCAGGTGGGCGACCATGTGCGACTGCGCAGTGGTGCAATCGAGTGGCAGCTTTCGGTGATGGCGATTGCGGGCCGCCGAGGATCGGCGCAAGTCGCGCAGACGCTGTACGAAGAATCGGTGGAAGGAAAGACGCGTCGCCTCGCGCTCCAGGAGCAGCTGCGCACGATGCCGACCGCCTTCGCACATGGGGAGAGTCGCCCGGGCAAACAGGATCGCCGCGCCATTCGCCGACTGAAAGGGGACGCGTAGCCCGGCTGCGGCGCAGAGTATGCTACGCGCTCGATCCGGGCTGACGACTCAACACCAGCCCCTCCAGCGTCGCGCATACGCGGGCGGCGCTCGCGCCTACCGCATCGCTCTCGGCGGCCCACACAACCGGCAGCGATGGGGCGAGCGCCGACAGCGTCCGCCGAATGCGCGGTTCATCGGTGGCAACGACGAGCGCGACGCGCGGGTCGGCGAGACACTTGGCCGCCTCCGCTTCGCGCGAACTCGCCAGCAGCGTCACGCCGCTGCAATTCGCTCTGGTGTCGAGCATCGTGCGCAGTGCCAGGCGCATCGCCTGTCGCCACGAGGCGCTGGTGCTGTGAACGAGCAGTGCGCGGGCCACCGGTTCCGGCGCCCGGTCAGTCACGACTGCGGGCGTTGCTGTGCTTACACATTCGCTGACGGCGGATTGGCTGGCGGTGTCTTCGCTCTCGACAGAATCGAGCGCAACACGTCGACGTCGAGTTGGTGTCGTCCGGCAAAAAGGATCTCGCGTGGTGACGGGTGGAGCTCACGCGCCGCCGCCAGCATGCGTTCGCGTGCTTCGACCGTTGCAAACTGATCCTCATCGCCGCACACCAACGTCAGATCGGCGTGGGCAAGCTTGGCGCGCAACGCCGTAACGTCGGCGTCATGCGCCAGACCTCCCGCCCATACGACAACGTGCGATGGTGCGACGTGCCCGCTCGCGATCCAGCGCATGGCGGTTGCAACACCCTGCGAAAAGCCGAGCACTCCCGTCCATGGCACCGCGCCCGTGGCCCGTGATGCCGCGCTCACGACTTCATCGTGCACCTGATCGAGCCATGTCATCGCATCGACGATTTCGAGTTCACGTTGCTCGCGCGTGAGCCAAGACGCGCCGACGCGTTGCATATGACCCCCATCGGCGCGCGGTGCTTCCAGATAGAATCGTGACAGCCCTTCGGGTGCGATCACGCACGTGTCCGCCGGCACGATGCCATCAAACGGCCGGAGAAAACGATCGGCAAGCTGACCGTACCCGTGCAGCGCAAACCAGATGCGCGATGCGCCTTGAGGATCGGCGCCGATCGCCGCGTAGCGCGCACTGCGCGTGGTCTCACGCGTGAACAATCGAATGGGGCTTTCAGCGCTTGACGCTGCCGGTTCGCTCATGACGGGCAGCGCGGCATGGTGAACAGGGCAGGACGTCGCGTCGCGAGCTGACGCACGATCATGTCCGGCGTCATGGGATGTAGGCGATCGCCGAGATCTCGATGAGGATGCCGCGCAGCGATGCACCCACCACGGCGCGCGTCGGATAGGGTGGCGAGAAGACCGTTTTATAGATCTCGTTCACCGCGCCCCAATTGTCTTCGTCGGTGAGGTAGATCGTGACACTGACCACGTGCTCGAGGGTTGCGCCGCCGACGCGGAGTACGCGTTCGACATTGGAAAGCGTGGCGCGGGTCTGTTCTTCGATGGTCGTCCCGATGTTCTGCCCTGTCGCCGGATCGCGCGGCACCTGACCCGAAACGAACAACAGGTTTGCGGCGCGCACCCCCGGGGAGTAGGCTCCCGCGGGCGGAGGAAGATCGGGCAGCGTCACAGGGGTCCAGTGGCGATCGCTCGCGCTCATCGTGCAGGCTCACAGTTGGGAGGCGTGATGGCGACGTATCTCGAACAGCTCGAGACGCCGGTGCCGGTGGTCGATCTCGACCGCCTTGCATTGAATCTGGACAGGATGGCGGCATACGCCAGCCTGCATGGCCTGCGACTTCGGCCGCATGTGAAGACCCACAAGTCGCCCCGTATCGCCGCCGAACAGATGCGACTGGGCGCGGTCGGGTTGACGTGCGCGACGCTGCGCGAAGCCGAAGTGATGTCGGAAGTGTGCGACGACCTGCTCATCGCGTATCCGCCGGTCGGTGCCGCGCGACTCGAACGCATGGTGCGCCTGCCGCGTGAGGTGCGCATCACCGTCGCCGCCGATGACAGTAATGCGTTGCAGGCACTCGCCCTCGCAGCGCGGCTTGGTCGTCGCGAAATCGCGGTCCTTGTCGAAGCGGACCTCGGCATGCATCGCGTCGGTGTATCGTCGCCGGAGAAAGCAGTCGCGATCGCCAAACAGATCAGCGAGATGAGTGTGCTTCGATTTGCGGGACTGATGTTCTATCCGGGGCACATTCGCGAATCGACCGACGCGCAGAACGCAAAGCTGACCCAATTGGGGGTCGATATCGGACGGTATGTGACGGCTCTCGAGGATGCCGGCTTGCCGCCGGGGGTCGTCAGCGGTGGATCGACGCCGGCCGCGTGGCGCATGCATGAGGTTCCCGGCGTGACCGAAGTGCGACCGGGAACGTACGTCTACAACGATCGCACGACGGCGAACATTGGTGCGTGTGATTGGGACGATTGCGCGCTGACGGTGCTCGCGACGGTAGTGAGCACGGCGGTGAAAGGCCAGGCGGTGATTGACGCCGGCACGAAAGCACTGGGACGTGAACCGTTGCGTGCCGAAGGCGATGGCTTTGGCGCACTGCTCGACCATCCGGAAGTCGTCGTTACGCGCATGTCCGAAGAGCACGGCGTACTCGATCTCTCAAAGACCGACTGGCGGCCGCGACTCGGCGATCAGGTGCGGGTCGTGCCCAACCATGTCTGCATTGTCGTGCATCTCTTCGACGAGATTGTTGGCGTGCGAGGGCATGCCGTGGAGACACGCTGGCCGGTGGCGGCGCGAGGGCGCGGACCGGCGTACGATACGGCGCCCGCGGGGCCGTCGGGGCCGAGGGCGGTGTGAGCGCGAACACCAACGACTCAGTTTCCAGTTTGCAGTTTGAGTAGCGAGTTTTTAGTCACTCATCGCGGGTGCTGCAACTCATGACTGGAAACGCGAACTCACCACCGGAAACTGCGTCGTTGGTTGAGCGGCGCATCCTCCTCGTCGATGCCGACGCGTTCTTCGTCGCGGTCGCCCGCCAGGAAGACCCCGAAGGCGCCGGTCGCGCCAAGCTCCTCATCGTTGGCGGGCGTCCTGGGTCGCGCGGCGTGGTCTGCAGCGCGTCGTACGAGTGTCGCGCCTACGGTGTACGCTCCGCGATGCCGATTGCCCGCGCACTGCAACTGTGCCCGCAAGCCATGTGCGTGCCCGTGCCGCGTCATGCATGCGGAAAGCGCAGCAAGGAGATCCACGCCGTACTGATGCGCTTTGCTCCCGTCGTGCAGGCGTCGAGCATCGACGAGTGGTATTGCGACATGGGCGGCACTGATGCGTTGTACGGACACGAAACGCTCGAAGCGACGGCACATCGCATTCGGAACGCCGTGCGTGCCGCGACCGGACTCACGGTCTCGATCGGCTGTGGGACCACACGGCTGGTCGCCAAGATGGCTGTCGAATTGGGAAAGCCCAAGCCCGGCACCAACGCGAACGGGGTGTGCGCAGTGCAGCCGGGGAACGAGATGGAGTTTCTCTCGCAGTTCAAACTCGCCGACCTGCCAATGGTTGGCCCGAAGCTGTCGGCCAAGCTGCAGGGCGTTGGTCTGGTCACAATCGCCGAAGCCCAGACGTGGACGCGTGAGACGCTCGACAGTCGCGTGGGCGAGCACACTGGTGGCGCGCTCTGGCGACGTGTGCGGGGCATCGACGAAAGCCTCGTCTCAGGACGAGACGCGCAGAAGCAGGTGAGTCGCGAAACGACCTTCGGACGCGATCTGCACGAAGACGACGTCGTCGAGCGTGAATTGCTGCGACTTGCTGTGCGGGTCGCCACTGATCTTCGCAAACAAGCGCTGGTCGCCCGCACGATCACGGTGAAGTTGCGCGACTCCGACTTTCGCACCCGGTCGGCGCAGCGCACGCTCGTGCATCCCATCGAGTCCGAGCAATCCGTGGTGCGCGCGGCGCGGACACTGCTGCGCGCGCTCCGGAAACGTCGTCGCGTTGGTGTGCGGCTGCTCGGGATCGGGCTGTCGCACTTTGGCGACGACACGCCGATGGCGCCGCAACTGGGGCTCTTCCCCACCGCGGCGGTCGCGCCGCCGCCAGACGAGCCCGTCGAGGGGGATCGGGACCGCGCCCTCACGCGTGCGCTGGATCGGATCCGCGATCGCTTCGGGCAGACGTCCATCGTTCCGGCCCGTCTGGTTGACCCGTCGCGAAACACGGGGCCCAGCGTCGAGGAATAGGCGTGCGGGAATGCACTTCATGGCGACGCGAACCCGAACTGGTGCTACCGGGCTTCCAGAGGCTCGCTTACCTTCCGTGCGGTCGAGTCCCTCGTGGGCTCAATCTCCTTCCGCCGGCTCATGCCGGGCGCGCTTTCCTGACGGGGTTTTCCGATGGCTGCAGAGTACAATCCGAACAAGCAGGGATGGGGCTTCGCCAGCGTTGTGGTTTTGCTGACTGGCGGCCTGCTCTTCACCGCCTACTCGATTCACTCGCGCACCTACATCCACCCGCGCGATCCGATGGCCGTGCAGGTCTATCATGAGCGCGACGTCGCCAAGGCTCACGAGGCGAAGGCTGAGGAGCACAAGGCCGAAGGCGCTGCCGAAACAAAAGGCGAGGCCAAGCCCGAATCAGCTGCTGCCGAACCGAAGGCCGAGAAGCACTGATCCCGGCTACGGTGCAACAGGGAGCGTAAACCAGAATTCGCTCCCTGCACCGACGGCGGTTTCCACCCCGATTTCACCGCCATGCGCATCCACGATGCCCTTCGCGATGAACAGTCCGAGGCCCGAGCCGGCGCGCAACAGCCTCGGCGCCTGCCAGTAGCGCTCGAACAGTCGCGGGAGATCGTCGGGCGCGATGCCGGGCCCGGTATCGCGAACGGCAATCCGCACCATCGACGCGTGCGGCGCGCGCACCGAGAGCGTCACGACACCACCCACCGGTGTGAAGCGCACGGCATTGCCGAGCAGGTTTGACAACACCTGCACGATGCGACTGCGATCTGCTGTGACGCCCGGTGTCGATGGGTCGATAGCACGCACAAACCGGAGCGTCGCATCCGTCATCACGGGCTCAAACAGATCCGCGGCTTCTTCCGCGAGCTCGCTTACGTCAACCAGACGTTGTTCAACGCGCATGCGTCCCGACGAAATGCGCGACACGTCCTGCAAATCCTGAATCAATCCGTCCGCATGGCGCGCGGCAGCGCGAATTGATTCGACCTGCTCGCGCTCCATCAACGGGCGCGGATCGTCTGGGTCACGACTGAGCACCGCACCGGTCAGCATCACGACGGCATTGACCGGATTGCGCAGATCGTGTGAGACGATCGCCAACATCTCCTCGCGTTCGCGCACAGCACGCCGCGCCTCCTGATACAGCCGCGCATTCTCGAGTGCGAGTGCGGCGAGCCCCGCGTACTGATCGGCGACCAGCACCTCTTCCGTGAGGTGTGACGCGCCGGCCCGCGTGCGGACGAGATGCAACACGCCGATAGCGCGACCACCCGCGCGCAACGGGACCACTAAAACCGCCGAGGCGCCGAGCGATTCAGCACGCGCGCGTTCGGTCGGATCGGTGAAATTGGCACTCAACCAGATGGCGATATCCGTCATTCGCTGCGCTTCGGACTCGTGCGCCACACGACCGCCGCTGGCCGCAGGCGGATCGGCCGGAATCGCGCGTGCCAGCCTCGACATGAAGCCCGCCGTGATGTCCTGGCGCATCGGATCCATGTGTGTCGCTGCGGCGCGCCGAATGCTTCCATCAGGCGTGAGCAACTCGAGCATGCTCCACTCACCCAACAGTGGCACCGGCAATTCCGCGACAGTGGCCATCGTCGACTCGAGATCGAGAGATGCGGCCAACACCCACCCCGCGGTCGCGAGGAGACGCTGACGATCTTCCGTGCGACGCCGCTCACTCACATCACGCAGTGTGACCATGAATGTCCGCTCGCCCGCAATCGTGACGCGCGCGATCGACGCTTCAGCCGGAAACTCGTCGCCCGATCTGCGCAGACCGGCGATCTCGCGCCGGTCAGCCATGCGGCGCGCATCCGTGGCACCTTCAGCAAAGGTGCGCACGTGACCACGGTGAACCGCACGGGCGCCCATGGGCAGCAGTCGATCGAGCGGCTGTCCAAGCATCTCGGACTCCTGCCATCCGAAGATCTGCTCCGCGCCGCGATTGAAGCGCACGATGCGGAAATCGGCGTTGAGCGCAATGATGGCGTCGGCTGAGATGTCGACGATTGCCGAAAGCGCGGCGTGCGAATGCGATGGCGGATGAAACGGCGCGGCGGGATCACTCATGATCGCACAGCATAGCACGTCCGACCCGTAAGTTTCCAGCCATGCGTCTCGCTTCCGTCCCGAAGTTGCCCCTCATCGCCCTGCTCTTTCTCGCGACCGGCACGGCGTGCGCGGTACTTCCGGGCGCGTCGGCATGGCGTAACCGCATCTGGTTTGCAGGGCTCGTATTCTCCGGACTTCCGGTTGCGTGGCGAACCGTACGCGAAATGTTGCGCGGCAACTTCGCCTCCGACGTGGTCGCCATGCTCGCCATTGTCGGCGCCATCGCACTCGGCCAGCCGCTCGCGGGCTTGGTCGTGGTACTGATGCAAACCGGCGGCGAAGCCCTTGAAGCGTACGCGGTCGCACGCGCGAGCAGTGCGGTGGCAGCGCTTGAAGCCGATGCCCCGCGACTCGCCCATCGAGTAGTCGAGAGCCACGTCTCGGATATCGCCGCGACGGAAATCAAACCCGGCGATGAACTACTCGTCCGTCCAGGAGAACTCGTCCCCTGTGACTGCACGGTTATCCAAGGAACGTCGCACCTCGACACCGCGCGTCTCACGGGCGAGGCGATGCCGGTGCGCGCCGTGCCTGGGTCGTCGCTGATGTCAGGCAGTCTCAATCAGGAAGGTGCGATCACCGTCAAAGCCGTCCGGTCCTCGCAGGAGAGTCAGTACGCAAAGATCGTTGAGCTGGTGCGCAGTGCGCAGGCGTCCAAGAGTCCGCTGCAGCGTACGGCCGACAAATGGGCCGTGTGGTTCACGCCACTCACACTTGCCGCCTGCGCGACGGCATGGCTTGTGTCGCACGACTGGACGCGCGTGCTGGCCGTCCTTGTCGTTGCAACCCCATGCCCGCTCATTCTCGCCGCACCGGTTGCCATCATCGGCGGAATCAACCGCGCAGCGCGACGGTCCATCATCGTGCGCAACGGTAGCGCCCTCGAAGCGCTCGCCAGTGTGACAACCGCCGTCTTCGACAAGACCGGCACGCTGACGATCGGCCAGCCGAGCATGCGAGGAATTGTGGCTGAGAATGGATCGAGCGACAGCGCTACGTCGATCAGGCTGCTCTCGCTCGCCGCGGCCGTCGAGCAGGGCTCCGGCCACCTGTTGGCGCGCGTGATCGTCGACGCGGCAACAAAACAAAACCATGACGTGCGCGTTATGGCGACATCGCTCGTCGAAACCCCCGGCAGCGGCGTGCGAGGCACCGTCGACGGTGATGTGGTCGCGGTTGGCTCCGCAGACTATGTGCGCGCTACGATGCCCGCGCTCGCGGCACGCATCTCAGCGCTCGACGCAAACGCCGAAGGCCTGCGCGCCTACATCGGCACCGCATCGGGCGCGGTGGGTCGGATCGAATTCGTCGATCAACTCCGCGCCGATCTGACACCCTTCTTTGCCTCGCTCGCCCGACTCGGCATTCGCGACGCGCAACTGCTGTCGGGAGACAAGACAGAGAACGTCGCCAAGGTCGCACTGGCCCTCGGGATCAAGATCTTTGCCGGCGATCTTTCACCGGAGGACAAAGTCGAACGCGTGCGCGCGCTCGAGAAGAGTGGGCGTCGCGTGTTGATGGTTGGGGACGGAACCAACGATGCGCCGGCGCTCAGTTCAGCGACGGTTGGCGTGGCACTCGCCGGACATGGTGGCGGCGTGGTCGCGGAGGCTGCCGACGTGGTGCTTCTCATCGACGATCCGTCCCGCGTGATCGAAGCGGTCGCCATCGGTCGACGTTCATTGCGCATTGCCAGACAGAGCATCGGCGTTGGACTCGGCCTCAGCCTCATCGGCATGGCCATCGCGGCCACGGGTCATCTCACGCCGATCGCCGGTGCATTGGCACAGGAAGCGATCGACGTCGCCGTGATTCTGAATGCACTGCGCGCGAGCTTCGACCGGACATAGAGTCGGCGAAACAGGCGGCTGCGTTTACGCGACCTTCACCGGCAGACTTTCGGCGATCGCCACACGGTCACGTCCATTCTGCTTCGCCTTGTACAGCGCCTTGTCAGCGCGTGCGATCCACTCGTCGGCATCTTCGTACGGATCGAGTTGCGCCACACCCACTGACGCGCCGATCTGAAATTCCATCGCCGGATGCGGAGACGGCATCACGGAAATCTGCTCCTGCAGACGTCGCGCCAGTGTCTGCGCCATCTTCCAGTCGGTGTTGTGCAGGATGGCCGCGAACTCGTCGCCGCCGTAGCGACAGATCACGTCGGACTGTCGCAGAAACACCTTCGCCAGTGCGCGCGCCAGCGTCGCGATTGCGGCATCGCCCGCCTGATGGCCGTACATGTCGTTCACGAGCTTGAGCTTATCGAGATCGATCATGAGCAGGACCACCGGCTGACGACCGAGCGAGTACATCTGCACGGCGCGCGGGGCCATCATGTCGAACAGTTTCCGATTGCCGACGCCGGTGAGCGAGTCGGTGGTGCTCTCGCGACGCGCTTCTTCCAGCTGACGTCCGAGGCGATCGAGCTTCGTGGCCAGCGAAACGTACTGTTCCTGCTGCTGATCGCGACGCGTCTGAAGTGCGCCTTCAATTGCGGCGACGGCGCCAAGTACTTCCTGCTTGATGGACCCCGTCTGCATGCGCTGGAGGGCATTCCGCGCGCGTTCCATCTGCACGGTGGTCGCGGTATCGGCAGTGTTGTCGATGTACACGGCCTTGTGCACGGTTTCGACGCAGGCCCACAGCGCGTCCCGCAGTTCGCTGATCGACGATTCAACGTAGCGATGTTCGTCACGACGCTGCGAGGTGACCGCGCGAACGACACCATCCCAGTCGCGTTCCTGCACGCCGACGGCGCTTTGCTGCGACTTCTCATCCAGCGCGTAGCCGAGCGTGGCGTGGCGGTGCCACACGCCAAATTCGGCCGCACTTTCTTCCCCCGACTTATCCGGCAGATCAATTGGATAGCGTGCGAGCGCAGTCAGCACGCCGCCCATCGCATCCAGGACGAGGCCGAGTCCAATGTCATCTCGGCCCGACGGTGGGGCCGCAATGGATGCCGAATCCGCGGACAGCGAGGATGCGGCAACTCCGCCGGGAATCGAAACAAGCTGTGGCGAACCTGTCGCACTGTTCGAGCTGCTTCGCTCGGACGAAGGGCGCGGCTCAGACGAGAGCTTTCGGAAGAACATGGGAGTGGGAAGAGGTGTGATGTTGTTATCGGCACGTATTCCGCTGAAGTTGAGTTCACAAAGGCGCGAGAAAGGGCGCATACCGTCACGATATGCGCCCCGCCGTCCAAGACCCGCGGTCCGATCAGATGGAGTTTGGACGGATTTTTACCGTCCTGCTTCCAGCATAGACTCGAAATTCCTGCGGGCTAAAACTCGTCGACGGCAAGCGCCATGATCGGCGCGGAACCGGACTGAATCGCGGCCAGCAGCGTCGCGGCCTCGGGGAGCAACCGTGTGAAGTAGAAGCGCGCCGTCTTGAGTTTGGCCTCGAGGAAGCGTTTGTCTCCCTTCCCCGCCGCCAACTGCTCGGTCGCAACGGTGGACATGCGGAGCCACTGCCAGCCGACCGCCACGTAGCCCATCAGGTGGAGGTACTCGGTCGCGGCGGCACCCACTTCGTCCGGGTTGGCAAAGCCGCGTTCGGCCAGGAGCATCGTCGCCTTCTGGAGCTGATACAGCGACGCGGCGAGCGGCTTGGTGAACTCTTCGAACGCGTCATTGGCGACTGCGGTATCGATGTCTGTCTTGACGGTCTCAAAGAAACGCCGCACCAGTCCACCGCCCTTCATCGGCAGTTTGCGACCAGCCAGGTTGAGCGCCTGGACGGCGTTCGTGACTTCGTAGATCTGCGCGATACGTGCGTCGCGCACGT